>NZ_JBHUYJ010000107.1:1638-27001 GCF_042668715.1 Streptomyces sp. NPDC057271 | reverse complement strand
CAGGCCAGCACGCCCCACACGGTGACCACACCGTACCCGTTCCACCCAGCACACGGAGCGCCACGATGACCGCCACCACCCTCCGCACCATCGCCCGCATGTGGCCCGACCTCGTGGACGCCCTCGGCGCACCCACCCAACACTCCTGGCCCCCCGTCGAACTCCGCGGCTACCTCGCCGCCATGGAACGCCTCGACGCCGAAGAGACCGAGGCCCGCCGACACCAGGCCGCGCACCTGCGCACTCTGGAGCGCTCCCCCGACCAGATCGGCACCCGCCCCGTCCCGATCAACATCACCGTCCACGACACCATGCGCACCGTCGAAGCCGCCCTCCTCGACACCGCCGACCGCATCGCCCGCTCCGTACAACGCACCCCCATGCAGCCGCCGGCCCCAGCACGCGCCGCATACGCCCGCACCCGAGCGGACCGCGTGTACTGGGAAGACCGCGCCCGGCGCGCCGAGGCCGCCCGGAAGGACGCGGACGACACCCGGCGCTGGCGGCACGACACCGGCCGTACGGCCGTACGCGCCGCCCTGTGGCTGTCGGGCCGCGTCGAAGGCACCAGCGGCCCGTTCCGGCCCCTGTCCGACACAGAGCACCGACACGTGGCCCTGGTGGCCGCTGGAGCGCTCGCACGGGTCGAGACGGCCCTCGACCTCGCTGACGGGCGCCGCGAGCTCTCAGGGACGCACACATGCCCGTGCGGGGGCACGATCGAGGTCTACGGCGGAGCAGGCGCGGCACCCGTCGCACGCTGCAAGGGGTGCGGGGCGATCTGGTCCGAACGCGGAGTCGTCGCGGCCTAACCCGGGGCAGAGTGGCATCCTGAGGCCTGCGGGTAGCTCACCGGGTACAGAGCGGCCGGGGTCATACCCGGCACGGACGCCGGTTCAACTCCGGCCCCGCACAGCAGAGCCCCCACCTTCCGAACGTCGGCGAAGGCGGGGGCTCGCTGGCGCATACGCGGCTACTCGGGCTTCGGCTTGCGGCCACGCTCCCCAGCCTCGATTTGCTGCACGCGAGCCAGGGAGATTCCCAGCGTCTTCGCGATCTCCCGATAGCTGATCTTCTCCGCCCGCATCGCCACCACAGCCTCCTGCCGGATCTCCCGCAGCCGCGCCCCCTGCACAGGCCACTCCGCGAGCAGCCGGCCCGCCCGGCGCGCACGCTCCGCCGGATCGGCGAGCGTCTCCAGCGAATCGACGGTCTCAGTCACGAGCCGCACCTCCTCATCGTCCGGCCGTTCGGCCACAGCTGCTCCCTTCCCGTTGGGGGCGCAGCGCATGGTTGCCAACGTACAGCGCCCGCTGTACGGTGACAATCGCCCGCTATACAGCAGGCGCGAGCGCACCCCCGCGCTCAACAAGTCGCCCCGGCCGGTGTGTCAGAAGCCCGGCCGGGGCGCGTCCAGCCCCGACGGCACCGGAGCCAGACATGGAACACCGTACAGACCTCTCCCAAGCCGATGAAGGCCTGCGCCAGGCCCGCATCGACACGCCCATCCGCGACGGCCTGCGCTACATCGCCGGGCGCCTCGCCAACCGCCGGCCCGCCGCCCTCATGACCGAAGGCGCCCGCCTCGCCATCGCCCTTTCCGCCGCCGAGTACATCAGCGGCGGCCCCAGTGACACTGCCGACGCCCTGGAGCGCGAACTGCTCCAGCGGATGCCGCACGTCGACCGGCCGATCACGAGGGGCGAGTACGCGCTGCTGCTCAACAAGAAGACCTGGAGCGCCGCCTGATGCGCACCCCCGCCCTTCCCACCCCGCTCCTCGTCCCCGCGGTCGCACTCTCCGCCGCGTCCCTCGCCTGGACCACGTGGAGCCTCGTCGACCTCCTCGGCGCCGGATGGATCGGCGTCACCGTCGCCGCAGGCGCCGACATCATCTGGGCCTCCGTCATCCTCGCCGAAGCCCGCGGCGTCCACGTCCCCCTCCGCGGCCGCAACCTCGTCCCCGTCATCGGCTGGGCCACCCTCGTCGCCGTCGCCGCACTCCTCGCCTGGCACGGCCTCGAACGCGGCATCCCCGCTATGGCGGTAGGCGGCCCGTTCCTGCCCCTCGGCACCAAATGCCTGTGGCTGATGGCCCTCGCCGACATGCGCGACCCGGCCGCCCTCACAGACGCCGACCGGGCGCAGCTCGCCGACGAAGAGCGCGCCATGCGCCTCGACGAGGCACGCCACCGGCACGAGCTGCGGCGCCGCGAGATGGCCGCCGAACGCCTCCTCGCCGACGTCAGCGTCGACTTCGAGATCGAGCTTGCTCGGCAGGACAAGGGCCGCGAACTCGCCCGCCGAGCACCGATCGCGCTCAACCCGGCTCAGCCCCCTGAGCCCCCTGCCGAGCCCACGGCTCAACACCCTGAGCCGACACCCCTCGGGCTGACATCCTCCCTGGCCACACCGGACGAGCCCGCAGCCCAGCCCACCAACTCCTTCGGCTTCTCCGCGCACCTATCGGCTCAGTCGGCTCAGCGCGCCGAAGCCGTCGAGAAGGTCGCTGAGCTCTTGGCTCAGGACCCAGGGCTCACCTCCGGCCAGGTCGCCGAAGCCCTGTCCGTCAGCCCCGCCACCGCCAAGCGCTACCTGCGCGAAGCCCGAAGGAACGCCTGATGCCTTACACCGTGATCAGCTCCGGCGGCGTCGCCTTCGGCTGCGCCATCATCATCGCCTTCGCGCTCCGCTGGTGGTTCAAGGAAGGCCACACCCCCACCGCCCTCGTCCCCTTCGTCCTCGCCTGGCTCTACGGCATGCTCGCCGCCCTCGCCACCTACAACGCCGTCTCCGCCCTCGGCATCATCACCTGGCTCACCATCTGGGCCGGAAACCTGGCCGGACACGTCAGCCTCGTATGGGGCGTCGGCGGCGTCGACCGCAACGTCACCAGGGCCACCCCGATCGTCCTCGAAGACGGCGGCTACGTGATCGTCCTGTTCTTCACCGTCGTCATCGTCGCCCTGTGGCTGTGGGCCAAGCGGATCCCGAGGGGCAAGCTCGCCGCCGGCGCCATCTCGGGCGCCCTCCTTGCCCTCTCCGGCACCGTCGCAGGCATCGCGGCCATCCCCCTCGGCTCTGCGGTCAACGCGGCCGGCGCCGTCTTCACGGGGTACATGGGATGACCGCCGAGCAGCAGGAAGACACCGCGGGGGAGCAGCGCCAGCAACGCATCGCAGCCGGATGCCTGGCCGTCATCGGCGCCTCGTTCGCCGGAACGATCGCCATCGTGGTCCCCGAGACCGCCTACTACACCGCCGGGCTGCTCACCGCAGCCGGAGTCCGCAAGGCCCGGTTGTGGTTCGCCGGCCGCCGAGGAGACGTCGAGGCGACGGACGAGGAGCAGCCCGTCGACATCGTCGCGGTGCTCCAGGCGCTCGGCGACGACGGCGGCCACGTCCTCCTCACCCGCCTCCGCGAGGCCGCCGAACTCCCCGACACCAAGACCGTGCGCGCCCTCCTCGACGCGGCCGACATCCCCGTCCGCGCGGGAGTGCGCACCCCGGACGGGAACGGGCCAGGTGTCCACCAGGAGGACATCCCCCGCGAGAGCGCCACTCCTTCTGGGCGTTGTTTGTGCAGGTCACACGCCAACACCAACGCCAACAACAGCGGCGAGCAGGGGCCCCAGAAGGGGTTCCGTGTAGAGGCCATCGGCCAGGCCGGGGCCGTCGTACATGACCCTGCCGACCTCCAGCGCCACCACGCCATCACCAAGTAGGAGGCCCCCGTGGGCAAGTTCAAGACCACCATGAGCATCGGCGAGCTGCGGGACCGCAACGAGGCGACGAAGGCCGCGCAGAAGCAGCCGACCACACCCCCGCCGCCCCCGAAGAAGCCGTGACTGTCACACCTCCGTCGTACCGTAGAACCCACTACCCGTTGATTGCGGATGCTGCCCGCACTCGACGGAGGACCCAGCCCCGCCCCGCCGGAACAGCGCCCGGCCCGGCGGGGCTTCACTACGCCCGTAGTTGCCAAACCCCCAGAACAAGCCCCATCATGGGGGCGTCTCCGGCGTGCCCAGAACCAGACACCCAAGGCCCCGACCACCCACACGGTCGAGGCCTTCACCATTCCCCCCACACGCACCCGCCCCCCAGCGCATGATGAGCACCACCCATCACCCAACGCCCTTGGGGGGACCATGCAACGCACCACCACAACCACCCTCACCGCCACGCTGCTCCTCGCCCTCACGGCGTGCTCGTCCAGCGGCGAGACCGCCAGCAGCAAGCCCGCTGCCAGCACCACATCGGCCAGTCCCAGCACCGCCAAGGCGTACACGTACCAGGACTGCGTGGACCTCCTGGACTACGACTTCACCGACGGCAAGCCTCAAGACGCCTCCCGCGACCCCGAATGCGCACACCTCACCACCGAGGAATACGCGAAGGCCGTCGGCGAAGTCCTCACCGAGCACAAGGACGAGATCCTTAACCCCACCAGCACCCCGTAGGAGAGGTGGCGTCCGTGCCCCGCTACCCGCGCAACGGGCGCCCCTACCGCCGCCTCGTCGACACCCTCCGCGCCCAGCAGATGCCGTGCTGGCTATGCGGCCACAACATCGACTACAACCTCGACCCGCGGCACCGCATGAGCTTCACCCTCGACCACCTCATCCCCATCTCCAGAGGTGGCAGCCTCCTCGACCCCGCCAACGCCCGTGCAGCACACCGGGCATGCAACTCATCCAAGGGCGCACGCGTCGGCTTCACCGCCCCGCAGCGCACCTCACGCAGGTGGTGACGTGGTGGCTGCCGTAGACGCGCGACCTGCGGCCGTGCTCTGGCTCATTGTTCTCGTCGCAGCAGCCAACACCCTGCACGGCAACACGACAGCCATCAACGCTGTGATCGGAGCAGGCATCCCCGCCCTCGGCGTCACGGCCGTAGCGGTGCGCGACCGACTGCGGAGGTAACGCACGGTGCTGTACGTGATCACCGGCCCGCCGGCCTCGGGCAAGAGCAGCTACGTCCAGTCGCATGCCAAGGCCAGCGACATCGTCATCGACCTTGACGTCATCACCCGCGCCCTGTCCGGGCCGGGCGCCCCGCAGTGGAGCCAGGACCCCATCGTTCTCCGCGTCGCTCACCGTGCTCGCTTCGCCGCCATCGAGGAAGCGATCGCACAGCGTGACAAGGTCGACGTCTGGCTGATCCACACACAGCCCAGCCCGAAGGCCCTGGTGAAGTACAAGCGGCTCGACGCACAGATCGTGACCGTCGACCCAGGCCAGGACATCGTCATGCAGCGCATCGAGGCTATGCGCGACCCCGACATGCGCAGGGTCGCCACCCGCTGGTACCGGCATCGGCCGCAGGCCACCCGAGAGTCCATGCCTCAGGCGTCACGGCCCTGGTGACAAGCGGCCACGAGCGAGAGCGCTCGCGACATTCTGTGACGCGAACTCGCAACGGACCGTGGGTTGAGCGGTCCGGCCTCCCCAGGGAGGGGGGCCTTGAGCCATCGTGAAAAACCGCAGGTGGGCGACCCAAAAGCCCTTCGCCGTCTGTTTTATACACAGCCTTTTTGAAAACGCTATTCACCCGAGTTGGAGGGTTCAGGTAAATAGCGACTCTCCGTAATCGTCACTTTATGTGACTTCACTTGATCACCCGTCGCTGATCACGACGGGCAGGCAGGCCCGAGTCTCCCGGCTCGGGCCTGCCGTATTTCCGGGAGGCCTCATGCCCGAGACGAAGTCGTACACCTGCATCGACTGCGGCCGCGTCGGCGACCAGCCGAGGAGGGGGAGGCGCCTCAGGTGTGTCGACTGCGGCGTCAGGTCGCAGACCTACGCGGCGAGGATAGAGCGCGCCCCCATCGCTGTATGCGAGGCGTGCGAGCAGCCCTATCGGGCCCACCACCGGAGCCAGCGCTGGTGCTCGCTGAAGTGTGCTGGTCCGAACAAGCCGGGTGCCGGGCCACGCGGCGGCCTTTCGTCAGAGGCTCGTGAGCGTCAACGGCTGTATTGGCAGGCGAAGTGCCGTCGTCGTCGTGCTGCGAAGCGTGGCGGGGTGTCGGAGCCGTACACGCTGGCGGAGATAGCTGAGCGCGACGGACGTCGGTGCAAGCTATGCGGCGGCCGGGTGGCGATGACCCAGAAGGTGCCACACCCGAAGGCCCCGACGATCGACCACGTGGTGCCGGTTTCCGAGGGCGGTGACGACACCAGGGCGAACGTGCAGCTGGCGCACTTCGTGTGCAACAGCGCCAAGGGGGCCCGCGGCAGCCAGCAGCTTGCCCTGATCGGCTGAGGGGGCATCGTGGTGGCAGATGAGATTCGGGCCGAGATCGAGCAGCTCGGGGTCGCCCAGGCGGCTCCTGGGCAGGCTGAACTGGCGTTGCAGCTGGCGCAGACATTCGACGAGACCGAGGCGCCGACGGCGCGGGCCGTCGTGGCCCGCGAGTTGAGCGCTGTGATGAAGACCCTGCGGCAGCTGGCGCCCGTTCAGGCGGAGATGGACCCAGTTGACGAGCTGGCGAAGAGGCGGGAGGACGGCCTTGTCCGTGCCCGTCGAGCCTGAGCTGCGGGGTGTGCAGACGCCCCGGCTGTTCACGGCCCCGCCGACGTTCGTGTCCTCCGCAGCCCGGGAAGCGGTGGAGCTGGCCGCCATGGCAGGCCTCACGCTGTTCCCGTGGCAGCAACACGTCCTTGACGTCGGCATGCGGGAGCGGAAGGACGGCAAGTGGGCCGCGTTCGAGTGTTGCGTCAACGTGCCGCGGCAGAACGGTAAGGGCGGCATCATTGAGGCCCGCGAGCTGGCCGGGCTGTTCCTGCTGAAGGAGCACCTGATCATTCACTCGGCTCACGAGTTCAAGACCAGCCGGGTGGCGTTCCAGCGGATTCAGTCTCTGATCCTCGGTACCCCTGACCTGCGGAAACGCGTGAAGCGGGTCCTGAACAACACCACTGAGACGTCGATCACGCTGACTACCGGGCAGAGTTTGCAGTTCATTGCCCGGTCGGGCGGATCCGGTCGAGGGTGGACCGGGGACTGCAACATCCTCGACGAGGCCATGTCGCTGGGTGACGACGCCATGGGTGCCCTGATGCCGACCATGTCCGCGATCGAGAACCCGCAGCTCTGGTACCTGGGCAGTGCCGGGATCGGGTCACCCTCCGTACAGCTGGCGCGGCTACGACGCCGCGCTCTGGCTGCCCGGGAAGCCGGGCAGCCGGATCCCTCGCTGGCGTATTTCGAATGGTCGGTGGACCCGCACGTAGACGAGTGCAGTCCCGACTGCACGAAGCACGACGGCTCCGACGACACAGCGGCGTGGGCCAGGGCCAATCCGTCGTTGGGGTACCTGATCAGCCCGGAGTTCGTCCGCAACGAGCGGGCTTCCCTCGGCAACGGAGGCATCTTCGAACGCGAGCGTCTCGGGGTGGGCGACTACCCGTCCGACGAGGCGGACACGTGGCAGGTCATCAGCGAGGACGCTTGGCGGTCCCTGGCCGACAAGAAGTCCACGACCGAGGGCCCGTACTCGTTCGCCATCGACGCGACGCCTGAGCGGGACTGGGCGGCCATCGTGGTGGCCGGCCCGTGGATGGGTGGGACGCACGTGGAGTCGATCGAGCACCGGACCGGCATGGGCTGGGTCGTGGAGAGGGCCAAGGCTCTCCACGAGAAGTGGCGGCCCCGGTGCTGGGTCATCGACGGCGGCGGGCCGGCCGGGTCGCTCATTCCCGACCTGGAGGACGCCCTCTCAGAGGTCGAGCAGAGGCTGACCAAGAACCCGGAGGCGCGGGTCGAGGTCGTGCAGCCGAAGGTCAGGGAGATCGCTCAGGCGGTCGGGCAGTTCTACGACGCGGTCGCGGACAAGTCGCTGTCTCACATTGACCAGGCGCCGCTCGCGGTGGCTCTGGCGGGCGCGCAGAAGCGCCCGTTGGGCGATGCGTGGGCGTGGGCGCGGCGTGGCGTAGGGGTGGACATCAGCCCGCTGGTGGCCGCGACGTTGGCGAAATGGGGGCTCAGCGTGGAGATCGAGGAGCCGGAGCAGGAGGTGGAGCCGTGGGTCGCCTACGGATGAGCAGCAAGACGATGGCCCGCATCGGCGTCCTCCTCGGCGGCGTCACCGCCTCCGTGGGTGTGGGCATCGCCCTGGACCTCGCTGCCGCTCTGATGACCGGCGGGATCGTGTTCGCCGTCTGGTGCCTCTTCCTGGCCGATGTGGACACCGGTGAGGGCGGCAGGAAGGCGGGTGGCTCGTGACGAGTCTGTGGCGGGCCGTTCGAGGCCGCCCCCCTGAGCCCGAGCGTGCGGTCTCGACGATCGACGACTACGCCATGCTGCTTAAGGAGACGCTGGGGTACGGCGGGTACTCGCAGCTGGGCATCACGATGACGCAGCCCGGGCAGGCTGCGGAGAAGGCGCCTGGGGACCTTCCCGGGTACGCGACGCTGTTCGCGACGAACCCGATCGTGTGGGCCTGCATGGTGGTCCGGCAGTCGGTGTTCTCCTCGGCCCGGTTCACGTGGCAGCGGATGAACAACGGCCGGCCGTCGCAGATGTTCGGCAACACGGATCTCGCAGTCCTGGAGCAGCCGTGGGTCGGCGGAACGACTCAGGACCTTCTGGCCCGGGTCGTTCAGGATGCCGATCTGGCTGGTAACTCGTACTGGATGCGGGACGGCGCCGAGGTCGTTCGGATGCGCCCGGACTGGGTGCAGATCGTGCTGGAGCGGCGGGTCGTGCACGGCGGCCAGCTGGGGTGGCGCCGGTACGGCTACCTGTACCAGGAGCCCGGCATGGACCCGGTGTTCCTGTGGCCCAACGAGGTGGCGCACTTCGCGCCGGTGCCGGATCCGCTGGCGACGTACCGCGGCATGTCGTGGCTGACGCCGGTGCTTCGGGAGACGCAGAACGACAACCTGATGTCGGCGCACAAGCGGAAGTTCATGGAGAACGCCGCCACGCCGAACCTGGTGGTCCGCCTTGACCGCGAGGTCACCCCGGAGGCGTTCGAGAAGTTCAAGGCGAAGATGGACTCGACGCACCGCGGCGTGGAGAACGCCTACAAGACGCTGTACCTGGGCGGCGGCGCGGACGTCACCGTCGTGGGAAAGGATTTCCAGCAGCTCGACTTTGCGAAGGTCCAGGGCGCCGGAGAGACCCGCATCGCGTCGGCCGCCGGTGTCCCGCCGGTCATCGTCGGATTCTCCGAAGGCCTCGCGGCGGCCACGTACTCCAACTACGGGCAGGCTCGCCGCCGGCTGGCGGACGGCACGATCCATCCGCTGTGGGGCAACATGGCCGGCTCGTTTGCGCCGCTGCTCACCTCCCCCGGTCCGGCCACGCGGCTCTGGTACGACGCCAGGGACGTCCCGTTCCTCCGCGAGGACAGCAAGGACGCCGCAGAGATCCAGGGCCTCAAGTCCCGAACGATCCGCGCTCTGGTCGATGCCGGATACATCCCCGAGACGGTCGTCGCGGCTGTCGAGGCCGAGGACTTCACCCTGCTGCGGCACTCCGGCCTCTACAGCGTCCAGCTTCAGAAGCCCGGCGGTTCCGGGCCGTCCACTGAGCCCACACCACCTGAGGAGGGGACCTGATGGGCACCCTGCACACAGCGGCGCGCGACCTCACCAGGTCCGCGCCTTTCTCTTTCGAGCGGGCCGACGACGAGGCGGACGGCGACGGCCGGACGCTCCGCGGGTACGCCGCCGTGTTCGGCCAGGGCACTGAGATCGACTCGTGGGAAGGGACCTTCAGCGAGACGATTCGCAAGGGCGCCTTCCGCAAGACGATTCGGGAGCAGACCCCGGTTCTTCAGTTCGACCACGGCCGTCACCCGCTGATCGGGTCGCTGCCGATCGGGTCGATCGTCGACCTCCGCGAGGACGACGAGGGTCTCTACGTCGAGGCCCGGATCACGGACAACTGGCTGATGCAGCCCGTACGGGATGCGATCGCCGAGCAGACCGTGAACGGAATGTCGTTCCGGTTCGAGGTCGTCCGCGAGCAGTGGACCGACGTCAACGGCAAGGTCGTCCGCGACGACGAGATCGGCCAGCTGCTGTGGCAGCCGGGCGACCGTGGGCCGCTTCAGCGTGAGCTGATCGAGCTGAAGTGCCGCGAGCTCGGCCCCGTGGTGTTCCCGGCGTACGCGGGCACCAGCGTGTCCGTGCGGGCGCGGGACATGGCGGACGGTCTGGCCGCCGACGACCAGCTGACCCGGCAGATCCGCGCCTCCCTCGCGCGCGACGCTGCGGCCCCGCAGATTCCCGATGACCCGGCGCTGCGCCGCGAGGTCGCCACCGCGCTCCTCTACCGCACCGCCCCCGGCCCGCTCCCCGAGCGGCCGGCCCCCGAGACCACCATCCCTGGCGCGCCGCTCGAACGGGAGCACCCGCCGACCCTCGCTGACGCGCCGCCCGCCGATGGGCACCCGTCGCCATCCCCGCGCACTGCCGCCCTCCGTTCCCGGATCCGCGAGATCACGGAGCTCATGGGAGAGCAGCTGGCGTCCATCGAATCGAAGGAGCAGGGCTGATGCCCGACCTCAAGAACCTCACCCACCAGCAGGCGGTCATCCGCCTCAAGGACATCCGCGCCCAGCTCGAAGAGCTGGAGAAGCGCGACAACCTGACCGACGAGGACGAGCGGCAGTTCGACGAGCTGACGCAGGAATTCACCGACGTCGACGACCACCGCCGCCAGCTGGAGCGCCGCTCCGCCCTGGAGCGGGTCCGGTCTCGTACGCAGGCCACGGACCGGCAGGCCCCCCAGCTCTCCGTGCAGCGGGGCACGCCGGTCGGCAGTGGCGGCTCGTACGACACCGACCCGATCCTCAACCCCGACTCTGTCGAGGACTGCCGATTCCGGAACCCGTGGGACCTGTCGGAGGTCCGCACCTTCGGCCAGTCGAAGGGGCAGGTCGCCCGCGAGCTGCGTTCCCGGGCCCTGTCGGCCATCGAGAAGATGTCCGGGGCTGATGACGCGGTCCGTGAGGCGTCCAGCAACATCGTCGCGCGCTGGGACGACGGCGACTCCCGCATCGCGAAGCTGTGCCTCGCCACCAGCTCCCCGGAGTACATGCGGGCCTGGTCCAAGTGCGCGGCTGGCAAGAATCACATGCTGTCGCCGGAGGAGCAGCGCGCCCTGGAGCGGGCCATGTCGCTCACCGATAACGCCGGCGGTTATCTGGTGCCGTTCCAGCTCGACCCGACGGTGATCATCACCGCGAACGGTAGCCGGAACCAGATTCGTGAGGCCGCTCGCACGGTCGTCGCGACTGGCGACGTGTGGAACGGTGTCTCGTCTGGCGCAGTGTCGTGGTCGTGGGATGCGGAGGCCTCCGAGGTCTCCGACGATGCGACCACGTTCGCGCAGCCGACCGTGCCCGTACACAAGGCGGCTGGGTTCGTGCCCATCAGCATCGAGGCGCTGGAAGACGAGGCGAACGTTACCCAGGAAGTCGCGCGCCTGCTGGCGTTCGGCAAGGACACCCTGGAGGCTGCGGCGTTCGCGACCGGCTCCGGCTCTGGCCAGCCCACAGGGCTCGTCACCGCGCTCGCAGGCGGCTCGTCTGAGGTTTCTCCGACCACCGTCGAGACGTTCGCCGCGGCGGACATCTACAAGATGGACCAGGCACTGCCTGCCCGCTACCGGGCGAACGCGTCGTGGGTGGCGAACCGGGCGATCTACAACCTGGTGCGGCAGATGGACACCAGTGGCGGTGCGCAGATGTGGGAGCGCATCGGGGCGGATGTTCCGGCGATGCTGCTCGGTCGTCCGGCGCTTGAGGCGGAGGACATGGATGGGGCGTTCAGTGCTGCGGCCACGGCGGACAACTACATCCTGGCCTACGGCGATCTTTCGAACTACGTCATCGCTGACCGGGTCGGGATGACCGTGGAGTTCATCCCGCACCTGTTCGCTACCGGCAACAACAGGCCGTCGGGATCGCGCGGCTGGTACGCGTACTACAGGGTCGGGGCCGATGTCGTTAACGACGGAGCCCTAAGGCTTCTGAACATTGCTACAACGGCCTAGCCGCCACGTAGCACCGAGGCAGCAGTAGCGAACTAGGCAGTTTTGAAGGGCCGGAGGTCATCCTCCGGCCCTTCGCGCTGGAGAGAGGGAGTTATGGCGATCAAGCGATGCAAGGCGTCGTTCGCCGTGTCGGTGAACGGTGTCCCGCGCATGGTCACGGTGGGCCAGCTACTGGACGCCTCCGACCCGGTTATCAAGGGCCGCGAGGCCCTCTTCGAGGATGCGGAGACCTACGTGTCGGGCCGGGCGCCCAAGGTTGAGCAGGCGACTTCCGAGCCGGGCGAGCGGAGGTCCGTGCTGCCTCCGCGCAGGCAGGCGACGAAGAAGGCTGCGGCCACGCCGCAGGCCGGGGAGAAGGGTAATCAGTCTGGCCAGGAGGGGATGTCGTGAGGAATTCGGTCTACAACACGCTGGTGGCGAAGCCGACGATTGCGCCTGCGGTGTACGACGCGACGGAGACGGGTGCCACGGTGGACCGGCTCGTTGATGGTGACGCCGCCCGTTCGGCGATGGTCGTCGTGAACGTGGGCACGGTTACGGATGGGACGCACACGATCGAAGTGCAGGACTCGCCGAACGACAGTGACTGGACTGCGGTGGCGGCCGAGTTCTTGCAGGGCTCGGAGCCTGCGGTGACGTCATCGAATGACGAGCAGGTCTACGAGATCGGCTACACCGGCCATCAGCGCTATCTGCGGGTTGTGTCGACGGTTTCGGGTTCCCCGTCCACCGGCGGCGCCTATGGCGCGGTGGTGCTGCTGGGCTTCGGCCGGAAGCTGCCTCCGACTAGGGCGTAAGGGGGCGGGAGTGTCATCGTTCGCCATGCTCCGCGACCCCTTCGATGACGGGGTGGTGGATGCGGTTCTGTGGCCGCAGTCCTATGGCGGGGTCACTGAGGCGGATGGCCGCGCCCGCATCCCTTGCACGCAGGACTACGCAGGCCTGTGGTCGGCGGCGTCGTGGTCGCTCGCGTGGGGTCAGGTCGCCGCGAGGGTCCACCCGCCGGCTGCGGGGGGCGGGTCTCTGGCATCGGTGTCCGTGCTCGTCTTGACGGACGTCTCGGGTACCAATGCCGGGATCATCGTGGACGGGGCGGCCGGGGTTCTCGGCCTGTATCTGCGGGACGGCTGGTCCGACCCTGGTGCCCTGTTCCCTGCCTATGACCCAGTGGCGCATGCGTGGCTGCGGCTCCGCGAGGACGGCGGCACCTTGTACTGGGAGGCCGCTACGGACGGTACGACGTGGACCGTCCTGCGGTCCGCGTCCTCCCCGGACTGGGTGAGCGACCCGTCTCTGTCTCTGCTGATCGAGGCGCACCGGGATGCCGGGGTTGATGACGTCGCCGAGATCGAGGCGCTGAACGCGTCACGCGGCGGCACTCTGGCGCCGTCCGACCGCGCGGCGCCCGGCCTTACCCCTCTGGTCCGCACCGGCCCGACCCTGAGTGGAGGCTGACCATGCCCTATGACCTTGGCGAGGTCGTTCCCCTCGGAACCACTGTGCGGGACGCGGCCGGGGCTCTGGCGAACGCCGGACTCATGGCGCTCACCTTGACCTTGCCGGACGGGACGACGACCACGGTCTCTCCGGTCGACCCCACTTCGACTGGCACTTACGGCTACGACTACGCGACGGTGCAGGCGGGTCGGCACACCGTGCGCTGGCTGGCCACGGGCCTGAACGCGGGCGCCTACACCGACAGCTTCGATGTCCGTGAGTCTGCGCCGCCGGGGATCCTGTCGCTGGCGGATGCGAAGAAGCACCTGAGCAAGACGGGCACTGCCGATGACGACGAGATCCGCAGCTGGGTCGAGTCGATCACCGCAGGGATCGAGGGGTACTGCGGGCCCGTCATTGTCCGCACGGTCGTCCAGCGCGTGAACTTCCACCGTGCATCAACCGTGGCCCTGCGATCAAACCCAGCGATCGAACTCGTCGCCGTGGAACCGCTCCTCACTGGTGGTAGCGGCTACGACGTAGGTGACTTGGACCTCGATCCGGACACGTCCATCGTGCGACGCCTCGACGGCGGCATGCTCTACGGTCCGCTGCTTTTCACCTACAGGGTAGGGCGCCCCATTGCGCCGGCCGCGCTCACATCGGCGGCCCGCATCATCCTTCAGCACCTGTGGCGAACCCGGCAGGGCCCAGCGCGGCCGCAGCGCGGCACCCAGGACTTCGACGTGAACGAGCCGGTGCAGGGCTTCGGCTATGCGATCCCGAACCGTGCGCTCCAGCTGATGGAGCCGTACCGACTTCCGCCGGGGGTGGGGTGATGGCGACATCCGCTGTACCGGCCGCGATCGCGGAGCTCGTCGAGATTCTGCGTGCTGCGCCTGGGCTGTCCGGGGTTGACGTGGCCGACGGGCCGCCGACAGGAGACCAGTCCGGGCCGGACCTAGTCGCTGTGGGCTGGCAGCCGGAGTCCGGGCAGGCGGCGGAGGCCGTGCAGGACTTCAACGCTGCCGGGGCGCGAACCCGGGACGAGGATTTCGATATCCAGTGCTGGATCGATAGCTGGTCTGGCGACTCCAGTGCCGCCACTCCGCGCGAGCGGGTCTACGAGCTCCTGGGCGCTGTCGAGGACGCGATCCGCGCATCCGGGGCGGACCCGGCGGCGCCCACTCTCAACGGGACGGTGCTCTGGTCGCACCTCACCCGGCACTCACTGCGGCAGCAGTTCACCGATGACGGCATGCAGGCCAGCCTGCCGTTCACGATCACCTGCCGTGCTCGCATCTGAACCCTCTACCCAGGAGAACGCGATGGCGCGTGTGCGCTTCATCGGCCCCCAGCCGGTCACCGTGCCGGAACTCGGGGGCCGCACTGTTCAGCCGGATGAGGTCGTCGAGGTGCCGGATGCCCGGTACGACGGCTACGTCTGCCAGCCCTGCAACTGGGAGCCCATCGAGGAACCGAAGCTGAAGGGCGAGCACGGTCCCGAGACCGTCGCCTTCACGGGCCGCGAGCCCGCCGTACCGAAGAAGTCCGCGGCCAAGTCCGCAGCGAAGGAGGTCTGACGTGCCCACTCCGGTGCGAGACCCGAGAGGCCGACTCCTGGAGAAGGCAGTGCCCGGACAGAGCGGCTGTCTGGTGTGGACTGCGCAGCTCAACCACGAGGGCTACGGCAGGTTCTGGCTCAACGGGAAGCAGGTCCAGGCGCATCGCGCGTCCTACGAATTGCTCGTGGGCCCGATCCCCGAGGGCAAGCAGATCGACCACCTGTGCAGCAACCGGCGGTGCATCAACCCGCATCACCTGGAGCCTGTGACGCCGTGGGAGAACGTGATGCGCGGCAGAACGCCAGCCGCTACGAACGCCGCCAAG
Source organism: Streptomyces sp. NPDC057271 (assembly GCF_042668715.1). Classification (NCBI taxonomy): domain Bacteria; kingdom Bacillati; phylum Actinomycetota; class Actinomycetes; order Kitasatosporales; family Streptomycetaceae; genus Streptomyces; species Streptomyces sp. NPDC057271. The sequence continues at coordinate 11,667 of NZ_JBHUYJ010000107.1, read as the reverse complement.
ATCGCCTGTCTGCGCGGTCACCTCTTCACCTCGGCCAACACCTACATCTCCCCTAAGGGCAGCCGCGAATGCCGGGCCTGCCGATCCAACGCAAGCACGCGGAGCAAGCAGCGTAAGACGCTGGCCCGCGCAGGAGGCTGATCAAATTGGCAATCGGTTCCGGTCTCGGTGGTCAGCTCGGCATCGTTGCCGAGTCGACCTACGGAACGTTCGTGGCACCGACGCGCTTCCTTGAGTTCACCAAGGAAAGCCTCGTCCTGAAGAAGACGACCGCGCAGAGCGCAGGCGTGGCCGCTGGTCGGCTGATGGCCCTGTCGGACCGGCGGGTGCTGACGCAGAAGGAGGTATCTGGGTCGATCGATCTGGAGGTCACGAACACGGGCATGGGGCTGCTGCTCCAGGCCCTGATGGGTACGACGGTGGCTCCCGCCCAGCAGGAGGCGACGACCGCGTATCTGCAGGTGCATGATCTGGCGGACTCCTTCGGGAAGTTCCTCACGATCCAGAAGGGCGTGCCGCTGACCACGGGCACGGTGACGGACAAGTCGTTCGTGGGCTGCAAGGTCACCAGCGCGGAGTTCTCGTGCGAGGTCGGCGGCATGCTGATGTCGACGTGGGAGATCGACGGTAAGGACTGCTCGGAGTCCGAGACTCTCGCGTCCGCGTCGTACCCGGCCCGCTCGCCGTTCCATTTCGGGCAGATGGCTATCAAGGCCGGCACGTTCGAGTCGGAGGTGGCGCTGGACGGTATCCGCAAGGTGTCGGTGAAGATCGAGCGGCCGATGGCTGTCGACCGGTTCTACGCCGGGCAGTCGGGGCTGAAGAAGGAGCCGATCGCGAACGATCTGGTGAAGGTGACCGGGTCGATCGAGATGGACTACGTCGCGACGACCCTCGATGATCTGCACACGTCGGACGGCGAGACCAGCCTGGTGTGGGAGTTCGTGGGCCCGCAGATCGAGACGACGTACAACGAGACGTTCCGCATCGTGATGCCCGCCATCAAGGTGGACGACGCGCCGCCGACGATCGACGGCTTCGACGTCATCAAGCCGACGATCAACTTCACCGCCCTGTACGACGGCACGAACCCCGTGTCGATCGAGTACATGTCCACCGACACCGCGGTCTGACGGGGTAGGCCATGGCTGTCGGCTCCGTCCAGATCACCGGTACCGGGCAGCTGCTGGAGCTGTCCCGGAGGCTGAAGGGCGCTGGCGGCCCCCGGCTGAAAGCCAACTTCGCCCGCCGGATCCGCCGCGCGGGCGAGCCGCTGAAGAACGACATGCAGCAGACGATTCGCCACCTGCCGATCAACGCCGATCCTCGCAAGGCCGGGTCGCGCGGTGGGCCCTCGCCGACTACCCGGCCGCTGCGAGCCACCATCGCGGAGGCGGTCCGCCTCTCCGTCCGCACCAGCGGCAACCCTGGTGCCCGGGTCTGGATCGACCGCTCCATGCTCCCGTCCGACCTGAAGTTCATGCCCGAAGGCATGAACAAGCCCAACGGCCGCATCCGGCACCCCACCTTCAACAACAGGGGACGTGGCGGCTGGGTCAACCAGTGGACCACCCCCATGTGGTGGGACAAGGTCGTCCGCTCCCACACCCTCCGCATGCAGGCCGAGGTCGCCCGCGTCCTCGACGACGTCCGCCGCCAGATCACCTAGGAGACTCCGTTGATCATCGTGTACAGCCCGGACGGTGAGGAGCCGCAGCACTTCGACGCCCGCACGCTGCGGGTGTCTGAGGTCGCGATCGTCTGCCGGACCATCGATCAGAAGTGGCCGCAGATTCAGCAAGGCCTCGCGGACGAGGAACTCGATGCGCTGCGCGGCGTCGCCTGGGTCATCGCGAAGCGATCCCAGCCCAACCTGCGGTTCGCCGACTTCGATCCCGTATACGGCGAGCTGACGACCCGCCTCGACCGCAAGGAGATCGAGGCCTTCGCCACCGGCGCGGTGCTCGTCGCTCGCGCGCAGAAGGACGCTACGGAAGAGTCTGTCCGGGCCATCGTCGAGAGCAGCGTTCTGCCGACGGCATTCGACCAGGAGCACGCACAGCACGCGATCGACAAGGCTCTCGCCGAGGACCCAAAAGACGACCCGGCCCCGGACGGCCCGCAGAGCAGCGGCCCGACACCTGCGTCACCGAGCAGCGAGACCAGTACCTCGGGCTCTTCGCCCACCTCCTCCACATCCCTCCCGCTGGAGTCGACGACCTCCTGATCGAGGACTTCGAACGGCTGGTGGCGTGGATCGACCAGCACCTGGCCGCGCAGAAATCCGGAGGTGAGTGATGGCGTCGACCCGACTGAACTTCATCCTCGACGGCAGCGACCGACTCAGCCGGGTCTTCGACTCGGCAGGCGACGCCGCGACCCGGATGTCCCGCCGGATCATGACCGCGTCCATCAACAGCGACGCCGCCGTGCGCAGGTTCGCGAACAACTCGGTCCGCTCCATGGCGGAGATGGACACCTCCGCCCACTCCAGCGCGAACGCGATGAAGGCCTTGAAGGGCGCCGCGATCAGCCTCGCCCCGGCGGCCATCCCGATTGCTGCCGCGTTCGCACCGATCGCGCCGGCTGCAGGCGCTGCGGGTCTCGCGATCGCCGCGTTCGGTGTGGCGCTGGGCGGGCAGATCGGCCCGCTCGGCGAGGCGGCGGAAGCGGAGAAGAAGTACAGCGAGGCGGTCGAGGAGACCGGCGCTCGGTCGCAGGAAGCTGTCGAGGCGCAGGTGGAGTACGCCCGCGCCATGGCGAAGCTTCCGCCGGCGACTCGCCAGGCGGCGGCCGCTCTGTCGGTGCTGAAGGACGAATACAAGGAATGGTCTGACGGCCTGGCGGCAGACACGATGGCCCCGGTCACCAAGGGCTTCGCAGTCCTCGGTGCCCTGCTGCCGCGTCTGACCCCGACGGTCCGGAACGCCTCGTCCGAGCTGGACCGCCTGATGACGCTCGCCGGCGGGGCGATGATGTCGCCGGGGCTCGACGCGTTCATGGTCCGGCTTGACGGCTACACGTCGGGCACCATCCGCCGGGCGAATGATGCGCTGGTCCACTTGATGCGAACCTCGGGCAGCGGGGAGGTCGGCGGCGCGCTCAGCGAGTTCATGGACTACGCCCGTGCTCAGGGCCCCCTGGTCGCCGACACCCTGAAGCAGGTGGCGACCGCGCTGCTCAACGTGCTGGAGGCCGGGGCGGACGTCGGCGTGGGGATGCTCACCGTCGTCAACGCGCTCGCGGGCCTGGTGGCTGCCGTTCCGCCGGAGGCCATCACCGCGATGCTGCAGCTCGCGATCGCGATCAAGGCGGTCCACCTGGCTGCGGCTGGTCTGGCGGCTGGCCGGGCCGCGATGGCCGCGTTCGCTACTCAGGTCGTGGCGATGCGGGCGGCAGCGGCTGGCTCTACCGGCGCGCTGGCCGGGTTCACTGCGGGGGTCGGGGCGATGTCCCGCGGGGTGAAGCTGGCGATCGCGGGTTCCGGGATCGGGCTGCTGCTGATCCTGCTGTCGGAGTTGTCGTCTGCGAGTAAGGGCGCTCCGGCGGACCTGGACAAGATGACGTCCAGCCTGGGGCAGTTCGCTCGGACGGGGCAGCTGACCGGCGAGGCCGCCCGGATTCTGGGTGCGGACTTCGGCGAGCTGGAGACGTCGCTGCGGACGCTGGCCCGCCCGTCGAACTACGAGTCGACGATCCAGGGTATCGGCGACCTCGTCAACATCGACTCGGGGCCGGTCAGGGCGGCGAACGAAACGTTCGACGCGCTCAACGACTCGTTGAGCAACCTGGCCCGCAGCGGCAACGCGCAGATCGCCGAGGCTGTCATCCGCAAGGTTGCCGCGCAGATGGGCAACCTCACCGAGGACGAGCTGCGCGCCCAGCTCACCGGCTACAAGGAGACCCTGAAGGACATCGCGTTCGAGCAGCAGCTCGCCGCCGAGTCCATGGGTCTGTTCGGGCAGCAGGCGCTGCAGACGAAGCAGAAGCTTGACGCGCAGAAGCTGAGCGCGGACGGCCTGCGGCAGGCGATTGTCGCGCTGAACGACGTGAACCGCGCGGGGATCAGCGCGCAGATCGGGTTCGAAGCGGCGATCGACGATGCCACCGAGGCGGCGAAGAAGAACGCCGGCTCCCTGCGCCTGGTCGATGGCGAGTTGGATCTCAACACTGCGAAGTCCCGGACGGCTGCCGGTGCATTGAACTCCCTTGCCGCGAAGACTGACGAGGCTGCGAGCGCGGCGCGGGAGTCCGGCGCGTCGTGGCAGACGGTCAACGGGATCTACGAGCGTGGCCGGCAGCAGCTCATCAAGAACGCCATGCAGATGGGTCTCAACAAGGACCAGGCGAAGCGGCTCGCGGACCAGATCCTGAAGACCCCGGACAAGACCGCCCGCCTGAAGGGAAACCTGGAGGATCTGGAGGCCAAGCTCCGCACGGCCAAGGACAAGCTGGGCAAGGTACCGGACAGCAGGAAGGCCGCGATCCGGGCGGAGATCAAGCAGCTTCAGGACCAGATCGCGAAGGCGAAGGGCGAGATCGCGTCGGTCAAGGGCAAGACCGTCTCGGTCATGATCGAGTACCGGAAGAAGAACTCCGGTGCCTCGGACTTCGCCAAGTCGATCGGTGGCTACGCGGGCGGCGGTAACCCGCGCGCCGGCGAGTGGGCATGGGTCGGCGAGCAGGGCCCGGAGCTGGTGCAGTTCCGGCAGCCCGGGACCAAGGTGTACGACCACCAGACCTCGATGGAGATGGTGGGGGGATTCGGCGGCGCGCTGCCTGCTGGCCCTGTTCTCGCTGCCGCTCCGATGACAGCGCCCGCACCTGGCCGCGCTGCGGGCCCGGGGAGCCAGATGCATGTGACGAACAACTACGTGACGGTGCAGGGGGCGATCGACCCGGTGGGCACGGCCAAGTCTGTGGAGCGTGTGCTGTTGAAGCTGCAGCGGACCAGCGGCAACTGACAAGGGGGGCTGATGACGGCAACGCGTCTGACAGTGCAGGCCGGGTTCGGGTATGCGGTGACCGCGGACGACATCGAGTGGACGGACATCACCGCGCGGGTGGCGCTGTCCGACACTGAGGGGCTGCGGATCACCCGCGGTGCGGAGGACGAGCGGGCGGATACGCAGACCGGGACGCTGAGCCTGGAGCTGGACAACGAGGACGGCGCGGTCACGCCGGGCAATGTGTCCTCGCCGTACTACCCGAACGTCCGGCGCAACTGCCCGGTTCGCGTCATCACCACCGTGCTGGGTGGGGTGAACTACCTGGCCGAGCCGGGGTTCGAGGTGTCGGATAACGGGTGGGACGCGCCCGAGGGTCTGGAGCCGGACCTCGCCACGATCGACACCGATCACGTGAAGTCCGGCACCTTCGGCTTCAAGATCGGCTGGACGGACACGGGCACGGGCGGCGTGATGCAGTGCCCGCTGTACGGGCTGACGATCGGCGAGGCGTACACCGCGTCCGTGTACGTGTGGGTGCCGACCGGGGATCCGGCTGTGCGCCTCGACATCGACGGCACCGCCGTCGGTACCGCCTCGTCGCTGAACGATCAGTGGCAGCGGATCAGCGTCACGTGGACGACGACCGCCGCCTCGCACATGCTGCGGATCACCACGAACACGACTTCCCCGAGCATCGGGGATCTGGTGTGGCTGGACGAGGCGCAGGTCGAGGAGGGCTCGTCAGCCACGGCTTGGTCCTCGACGGCCGCAACCCACCACCCGCGGTTCTTCGGCATGGTCACGTCCTGGCCGATGGGCTGGGAAGGCCTGCACTCGACGGCAAGGATCACCGCGTCGGACATGCTGAAGTGGCCCGGCCGACGCCCCGCGTTGGGGCCGATGCTCGTCGAGGAGGTCCAGGGCGACGGCGCCGGGCTCTACTACCCGCTGTCCGAACCAGAGTCGAGCACGACGGCCGGTGACCAGTCCGGGTACGCCCGGCCGTCGCTCGCGATCGTGCAGGCCGGTACGGGCGGGACCCTCACGTTCGGCCAGGGCATCGGCCCCCCGTCGGACGGGCTGAGCACGCCCGTATTCACCCCGGCTGACGCGTCTAACGGCAAGTACCTGCGGTGCTTCATCGATCCGCTGCTCACCTCCAGTGGCGCGACCGGAACTCCCATCCCCGGTGACCTCATCGTTGAGTTCTGGTTCTCCACCTCCACCACGGGCCGCGTCATCCTGACTCTGTCGGCCGGGGCCGCGGCCGCGTTCGACTCCGGTATCTACTTCTTCCTGGAGTCGGGCACGGGAAAGCTCAAGATCGGCGAGTTCCTCCCGATCGGTACCACGCTCATCACCGCCGCCACAGCGAACCTTGCCGACGGTTCCGTGCACCACGTGGTGTGGGACGAAGCCGGGCACGACGTGTGGGTGGACGGCGTGCAGTACGCAGTCGCCACCAGCACCTGGCAGGACATGGCCATCCTCACCGTTGGCGCCACCAGCACGGCAACCAACCTGTGGTCCGGCGCCATCAGCCACGTCGCCGCCTACGTCGCCAACAGTGGACTCCCGGCCGTGGCGGACATCGTCGACCACTACGCCGCAGGGATGACCGGACATGAGGGCGAGGACTCCTGGGAGCGGATGGTCCGCCTCGCCTCCTACGCCAAGATCGCGAACGTCATCCCCGCCGGCCTCTACAGCGCGGTCGCATCACAGGGCGAGCTGGGCTCGTCGCCGCTCTCCCACATGCGGGACGTCGAGCGCACGGAAGGCGGGCGGCTGTTCGCTGACCGGGCGTCCGCGCAGCTGGTCTTCCAGAGCCGGAGCGTCCGGTACAACCCGGCCGTCACAGCCAGCGTCGAGTACGCCGATCTGGAGACCGGCGACGTCGAGTTCTCCGACGACGACCAGAAGTTGGTCAACCTGATCCGCGCGTCGCGGCCGGGCGGCGCCGAGCAGCGGATCCAGTCGGCCGAGTCGATCGCCGCCTACGGCACCTACGAGCAGCAGCTCGACGTGCTCAAGACGGACGACGACGCGGTCATCGACGCGGCCACGTGGACGATCGTCCGCTACGCCGACCCGCTGCCGGAAATGCGGCAGCTCCCCGTCGACGGAGCGACCCTGCCGACGGCTACGTTCCGGGCTCTCCTCGACGCGGACATCTCCAGCGTCATCGAGGTCACCGACCTCCCCGACCAGGCCCCGGCCGCGACGGCGTCCGTCGTCGTCGAGGGCTACGTCGAGCAGATCTATCAGGGCCGCCACCTGCTGAACTTCCGGACCTCGCGCTCCGACATCGACGCCGTGTGGGTCCTCGACGACTCGACTCACTCGGTGCTCGACACCTCCACACGCTTGGCTTATTGAGAGGACCCCGCATGCCCGCAAGGCCGATCGTCCGGGCCGAGGACTTCTACCTGCCGCCGCCGCACCTGCCGGCCGACGCCTGGGCTCTCACCCCGCCAGCGCTGCTCGCGGTCCGCTGGTACGAGGAGAAGCAGCAGCGCCGTATCACGGTCGGCACCGCGGCGCTCCTCGGCGAGCGGCTCTACCCGCAGGTGAATCACGGCCGCTGGGTCGCCACCTGCTCGTGCATGTCCGCACAGATCGTCACCCCGGCGGATCCGCGGATGTGGTGCGTCGAGTGCGGCACCGGCTGGTGGCAGCTCACATTCCCGGACGACGTCGAGGCGGCCGAGCGGGAGCTGGCGCTGCTGCCGGTGGCCGAGCGGAACTGGTGGCACCCCGACGACCCGGCCCGCCCGGCGCCGCCGCCCGAGCCTGTCGAGCAGCCTGCACCCGAGACCCCGGAGGTCTGACCGATGACTCTGGCTACACCGCGCACGTGGGTCGTCGGCGAGGTCGTGACTGCGGCCCTGATGAACGCCGAGATCCGCGACCAGTGGAACGACGTCATCGCCCCGTGGGTGGCGTACACCCCGACGTGGGGGTCGTCGGGCACGGCTCCGGCTCTGGGGAACGGGGGCATCGTCGGCTGGTACAAGCTCGTCGGGAAGACGTGCACCGCGCTGTGGGAGATCACGTTCGGGACGACGACCACGTTCGGTACGGGCACCTACACGTGGTCGATGCCGTTCACCGCGAAGAACCCGTCCGGCTCCACATCCACCCTGAACTACTTGGGCTCAGCCCGTGGGCACGGCGCGCAGTGGTACGCGGGCGTCGTTGGTGTCGCCCGCGGTACGAGCCTGGCGCGGATCTACTCGCACACCGACACGACCGAGTGGTCCCCCACGGTGCCGGTCACATGGACCGCTTCATCCACCCGCTACATCTCCGGCGAGGTCACCTACGAGATCGCCTGACCCCCGCCCCACACCGCACGCCCCGCGCCCACTGGCCGGGGTCTTCGTCTTTCCTGGAGGTCTCATGGCCTGGTATCCGGGCGCTGTCCGGATGGAGCTGCAACCCGAGTCCGACTCGCAGCCGGCGATCCGGCCGACGCAGCTCATCGTGCATTCGATCATCGCGCCCTGGACGGCCCGCAGAACCTACGAGTACTGGCAGACCACCAATCTAGAGTCCCACTTCGGCCTGGGGTATGCGGGCGACCTCGCCCAGTACATCGGCACGGAGACTCGCGCGGACGCCAACTATCTGGCGAACCGGAGAGCGGACGGCACGGGCGCGGTGTCGGTCGAGACGGCGTCGAACACGTCGGGCACGGACCCGTGGACGGCCGAGCAGGTTGAGGAGCTCATCAAGCTCGGCGTGTGGATGCACCGGACGCACGGCGTCCCGCTGCGGATCTGCCGGACTCACGACGACCCCGGGTTCGGCTATCACCGGCTGCACCCGGAGTGGGCGAAGGACGGCACCAACTGCCCCGGGGATGCCCGGGTGAGGCAGTTCCGAGAGGTCGTGTTCCCGGGCATCGTCGCCCGCGCGACCGGCACCACAACCCCTGAGGAGGACGGCATGGAACCGGTCGACGTGTGGGCGTACAAGGGCAAGGACGTAGCCCGTGACGCGTACTGGCACCTGCGTGACACCAACACCCTGGCGTTGCAGACCCGCACCGAGACCCGCGCGGTCGCCGCGAAGCTCGACGCGCTGGAGAAGCAGCCCCTCACCGACGAGCAGATCGCCGAGATCGCCCGAGCGGTCGCCACCCACCCCGCGCTGGCCGCCGCGATTGCTGACACTCTCGCCGCCCGCCTCGCCAACTGAACGGAGCCCCACACCATGTCCGATGCTGCCAAGCGCACCGCGCGCACCGTGTTCCAGACCGCGCTCGCTTTCGCCGTGGTCCTGCCCGCGCTCGTCGACGCGTCCGGTATCCCGGCCACCCTGCCGTGGGTCGCCGGGGCCCTGGCCGGCGCGGGTGCTGTGACGCGGATGATGGCCCTGCCGGGAGTGCAGCGCATGCTCCCGGGCTGGATCCGCACCGACGAGCCCGGGGCGCGGGGGTGACGCCGACTGAGTCGGGGCAGGTGGTCTTGGAACTGGAACGGCTACGCGGCACGGTCGAGACCGGGTTCGCCCGGGTGGACGGACAGCTCGCCCTCCTGGTGCAGCGCTCCGACCAGACCGACAAGCAGCTCGACGACCACGACAAGCGCCTCGACGCGTTGGAGAAGAACCGGTGGCCACTGCCGTCGATCGCCGCGATCACCGGCCTGGCGGCACTCGGCCTGACCTTGTGGGAGAAGGCCTCCGGATGACCGCCGCGGACTGGGTGTGGGGCGGTCTCCTCGCCGCCGGGGCAGCGTTCGAGGTGTATGCGCTGCGCAACGGCCGGCGTGGGGACACGCTGTCGGAACGGACGCGGGCCTGGTTCCAGGTTCGTACGCGTGTCGGTCGCGCGGTGTTCGTGGTGGTGTGGGCCGCGTTCGCTTCCTGGTACCTGGTGCACATCATCGGCTGACTGCTGAACGACACCGCCCCCTGTCTGGTCCTCCGGGACCGGTCAGGGGGCGCTTTCGTCATGTCCGGGGTCGGGTGTCCGGCTGGGACACGAACGACCCGAGGCCGGGCTCGGTGTAGATCAGCCCCTCGTCACGTAGTGCACGATGCACCTTCTGCCCGGTCGCCGCAGCAATCCCGA
>NZ_JBHUYJ010000107.1:0-1538 GCF_042668715.1 Streptomyces sp. NPDC057271 | reverse complement strand
CGGCGGGTATGCGCCGTCGGCGATCCTCTTCCGGATCACGTCGGCTACCTGGCGCCATCGCGGCTGGTCAGGAGCGAACTCGATCATCCGAACACGCTCACATGCTGTAGCGCGCTACGCGAGATGCGGCATACCTGGCATGCCATAGCACGCTGCCTCTATGCTGCAAGCATGACAGACCCCCGCGACCGCGTGAACGGCCCGGGGGTACGGACGACACCCTTGGGAGGTCTCGTCATGGCAGACAGTACCGACCGCCGCCCCCGCCGTACAGGGAGTGCCGGGTTACGCCCGGAGTGCAGTATCGGCGAGCACCATTACTGCCGCCCCGGTCGGGTGGTCACCTGCTTCGGTGATGTGGTGTTCACGGATCGCTGCTCCTGCACGTGCCACAGGGGGCGAGGGCGGTGAAGCTCTGCGAGTACTGCGGGCAGCTCATCGAGGGCGAAGCCCTGGAGATCACGCCCACCTCTGATCGGGGGGCCCGCCCGTCGGTGTTCTGGCACAAGGAGCGCGCGGCGTGCGCTCGGCCGCGGCCCCCGCGTGCGGGGGACTCGCCGCTTGCCCGGCATCTGCGCCGGATCTGATCTCCTGTCCGTGGGCCTCGCGCCGTCGCCCGCGGGCAGGGCACTACCGCCCCGGCCTGTACCAATCCCCCGCAGGCCGGGGCTACCTCACCAGCTCGGCAAGCGGGGCGCCAACCGCGTGGGCGATCTGGAGAAGCAGCCCAAGGCTGGGATCGCTCTGGCCGTACTCGACTCGGTGGATGGTCTTGTGGTCGGCGCCGACGCGGTTCCCCAACTCGGCCTGGCTGAGGTTGGCCTTGACTCGGGCTTCGCGGATGCGGGCGCCGACGAGCTCGCGGCGGGTGAGGACCCATGCGGGCTGGTCGGAGGGCATCCCCCCAACGTCCGCCGGGCATGATCGTCCTGTCTTTACCTGACCAGGTAAAACGTTTGATCTTGATGGGGGAGGGCATCTCTGGATGGCCCCCTACAAGTTGTCCGCCCGGCGCCTCGCGCGTACGGAGCGGGCCGGGCACCGGCAGGCGTACATGCGTCCGCCGCTGGTCGCCCGCCGCCCTGATTTCGGTCAGGGCGGAGCTGCCCCGTCCCTTCGCGGGACGGGGCAGTGCTGCGTCGCCTACCGTGTACGAGAAGACCCCCCACCGATATACCCGGCGGGGGGTCTCTGCCTGTGGCGCCGGCCTCCCCGCCGGACAGCCACAGAATGTCGAGCAGCATGCGTCTGACGCGCGCGGGGAGTCGCGTCGGCCTGCTCAGTAGCCAGCACTCTACGCCGCAAGACTGCTGAGCACACCAGCTTTCTGTACATCCCCTTCAGCGGGGATGTGGACCCTATGTGGACTCCCGGCATGAGAACGGCCCCCCAGCCGAACACGACTGAAGGGCCGCCACAGGCTCTCACCTGCCACTTCTTACAGTGGGCGCGGACGGTTTCGAACCGCCGACATCTGCTTTGTAAGAACACGGGAAGCGCCCCGCGAGGATTTCCGAGAGTTTCCGAGACCCTCCGAG
>NZ_JBHUYJ010000106.1:10499-27164 GCF_042668715.1 Streptomyces sp. NPDC057271 | reverse complement strand
GCACACCGGATGTGCCGGGCCCTCGCGCGTACGGTCCCTCTCCTCAGTCCGCGAAAGAGATGATCGGGAAGCTGCCCGTGTTCGTCGGCGCGTGGTCCGGCAGCCAGAGCACCGCGATCGCGCCTCCCGCCCCCTGCGGGGTGCCCTCGGGAGCGGCGTTACGGAACGTCAGCCGGGCGCCGAGAACCCGGGCCTGCCCCGCCGCGATCGTCAGCCCGAGCCCGTGCCCCTGCCCCGCCCGGTCGCTCGCGCCGGTACGGAACCGGCTCGGGCCCTCGCGGAGCAGCGCCTCGGGGAAGCCGGGACCGTGGTCCCGCACGCGTACCACCCGGCCCTCGACCGTCACCTCGACCCGCGGCTTGCCGTGCTTGGCCGCGTTCGCCAGCAGGTTGATGAGGATCCGCTCCAGGCGCCGCGGGTCGGTGCTCACCCAGGAGTCGTGGACCACATGCACGACCGCCTCCGGGTCGAGCGCCCGCACCCGCCGCTCCACGAACTCCCCGAGCGCGATCTCCTGCAGCTCGGCACGCTCCGAGGCGCTGTCGAGCCGGGCGACCTCCAGGACGTCCTCGACCAGCGTCCGCATGGCCTGCGCCCGGTCCCGCACCAGCTCGGTGGGGCGCCCGGGCGGCAGCAGCTCCGCCGCCGTGAGCAGCCCGGTCACCGGGGTGCGCAGCTCGTGCGCGATGTCCGCGGTGACCCGGCGCTCGGCCTCGATGCGCTCATGCAGGGCGTCGGTCAGGGCGTCCACCGCCCGGGCCAGATCGTCGGTCTCGTCACGCACGACTCCGCCGATGGCGTCCCGTACCCGTACCTCCGTGTTGCCCTGCGCGACCCGGCCTGCCGCCGCGGCGGCCTTGCGCAGCCGACGCGAGAGCTGGCCGCCGATGAGCACACCGAGCGCACAGCCGCCCATGACGACCGAGACCGAGCCGATGATCAGCGCCCGGTCGAGATCCTTCATGATCGTCGCGCTGCGGTCGGCGAACGGGATGTGCAGGGACAGCACGTCGCCGTTGGCCAGCGGCACGGCCGCCCAGACGTCCGGCGGACCACCGTGGCGGTGCTCCTGCACGTACGTACCGCGGCGCTTGTCCCGCATCAGCTGGTCGAGCTGGGGCGGCAGCATCGGGTCGTTGATCTTCGTACCGAACCGCGGCTCCTTCGGCTTGGAGCTCTCGTACAGCCGCTGCGCGAAGAGCAGCCGCTCCATCTGCACCTCGCGCGCGTTGTCGAGCATCGAGACGCGCGCCGAGTTGTGCACGACCAGGCTGAGCGTGACCGCGATGAGGGCGCCGACGGCGGCGATGGCGACGGCGATCTTCCAGCGGACGCCGGTACGGAAGGCGGGCGGTCTCACCTGCGGACCTGCTTCTCAGGCATCAGGCGTGGTCATCCCTTGAGTTTGTAGCCGAAGCCGCGGACCGTCTCGATCCGGTCCTGGCCGATCTTCGTGCGCAGTCGCTGGACATGGACGTCCACGACCCGGGTGTCGCCACCCCAGCCGTACTCCCAGACCCGCTCCAGGAGCTTGTCCCGCGACAGGACCGTGCCCGGCGCGGACGAGAACTCGAGCAGCAGCCGCATCTCGGTCGGGGTCAGCCCCACCGGAGCGCCTGCCCTGCGGACCTCCATGCCCTCGGTGTCGACCTCCAGGTCGCCGAAGACGAGCAGGCCACCCTCGGCCGTCCCGTCGGCCCCCGGCCCGCCGTGCACCGGGCCGCCGGCGTGCCCGAAGCGGCGCAGCACGGCCCGGATCCGGGCCACGAGCACGGACCCGTCGAAGGGCTTGGTCACGTAGTCGTCGGCCCCGGCCTCCAGGCCCAGGACGACGTCGATGGAGTCGGCGCGCGCGGAGAGCATGATCACGGGGACGGTCGACTCGTCACGGATGCGACGGCACAGACTCACCCCGTCCATCCCCGGCAGCATCACGTCGAGCAGCGCGATGTCGGGCCGGTCCGCCCGGAACGCCTCCAGGCCCGACAGTCCGTCGGGCATGGCGGTCACCACGAAGCCGTCCCGCTCCAGCGCGAGCTGGGTGGCCTCGCGGATGACGTCGTCGTCCTCGACGAACAGCACATGGGTCTCGGCCATCGCGCGCTCTTCCCTCACCTTCCGTTCAGCTGCCGCTCGGCTCGGCCGTCGCGGCGCCGTCGATGCCGCCGTCGCCGACCGCTCGGCTGTAGTCGTTGTGCACCCAGTCGTGCTGGGAGAACTTGTTTCCCGCCCAGCGGTACGTGATCACGTCCTCGCCCGAGGGGTACGCGACCGGGTCGCCCTTGGCGTACACCTGCTTGGTCACGACCAGATCGCCCCGGTCGATGGTGGCGTACACCGCCGCGTCCTCGGCCATGAAGACGTTCCTGTAGCCGTCGCCGTCCCCCCGGTACACGTACGTTCCGATGCCGACGGCATCCCCGCAGGTCATCACGTTGACGACGACATCGGGCTTCGTGCCGCCGGTCAGGTTCCCGTAGGACGTGTCCACCGGGTACGCGTCCGCGACGCAGGGCTTGAGGTCCGCCTTCAGACGTCCCCCGATCTTCGGGTCGCCCTTGATCAGCGCGATCGGGTCGACCCTCTCGGCGGGTATCCGCCCGGCGGAGGCGGAGCCGGAGGGGGACGGTGCGGGGACCACCGAACCCGCCTCGTCGGCGCGGGCCGCGCCTTCGTCACGGGAGCCCGTACCGCCGGTGGAGCAGGCGGTCACGAACAGGCCGATGGCGGCGAGCACGGCCACCGCCGTGATGCTCACCGCCTTGAGGGTCCGACGGCGCGGGCCGCCGGGCCCGTCGTCGCCGTCGTATCTGGCGCCTAGGCCGCGCACCGGTCCTGCCCCCGTTCGTCACGTCGTACGGTCGACCGCTCCAGGGCGCGGGCGTCCTCGACGCCGCGGCTCTCCAGTTCCTGCCGCAGTCGGGCCAGTGCGCGGTGGAGCGTGGACTTCACGGTACCGGTCGACATGCCGAGCGCGGCCGCGGTCTCCTCGGTGCTCATCTGTTCCCAGTGCCGCAGGACGACGACGCTGCGCTGCTTCGGGGCGAGGACCTTGAGGATGTCCATGAGGAGCGCGCGGTCGGCGTGCTGCTCGGTGGCGTCGTCGACGGACGCGTCGGGCAGCTGCTCGGTGGGGACCTCGTCGAGCTTGCGGGCGCGCCACCACTCCGTACGCGTGTTGATCATCACGCGGCGGAGGTACGCGTCGGCGAGGGACTTGTCGGCGATGCCGTCCCAGCGGCCGAACGTGCGGACGAGGGCGGTCTGGAGCAGGTCCTGGGCGTCGACCGGGTCGGGGACGAGCCGACGGGCGCTGCGCAGCAGCGCGTCCTGCCGCGTCCGTACGTACTCCTCGAAGTCGAGCACCTCGCCGTGCGGCATACCGACCGCCTCCATCCCCGTGACCTGCTTGTTCGCTTGACGGGGATGACGCTACGGAGCGCTTGTCACGAGGCTGTGCGAGCAGGCCGTCGACAGACACACGGCTGCCCATCGGTTGTGTAACAGGGGCTGGGAGTGGGTATAGGGGCGACTCGCCTGCTGCGGGCGTGGGCCGGCGCCCTCCGGACGCGGGACCCGGAGGACCCCGCCGGGACTGCCGAGCGGGACCGCACGGGGGGGCGGGGATGTGCCGGTGAGGACCCGGGGGTCGGGGTTGTGCCGGTCAGGTCCGGGGGCTGGGGCCGTGCCCGACAGGACGCGGGGTCGGACTGCGCCCGTCAAGGACCGGGGAAGAACCGCGCACGTCAGGACTGCGGGAGGCGGTACTCCGCGTTCTCCAGGGGTTCCACCAGGCCGTCCGCCACCAGGCCGTCCAGCGCGCGGGCGCGCTGGACCGGGTCGTCCCAGACCGCGTCCAGAGCGGCCTGCGCCACCGGGCCGGGCGCGTCCCGCAGGACCGCGAGCAGCCGGCCCCGTACCTGCCGGTCCGTCCCCGCGTACGTCTGGCCGCGGCGCGGCGGCCCGTCGTGGGCCGGCTTCCCGCCCAGCCGCCACGCGCACCGGTCGGCGATCGGGCATCGCCCGCAGTCCTCGTTCTTCGCCGTGCACACCAGCGCGCCCAGCTCCATCGAGGCCGCCGCCCAGCGCGCCGCCGTCCCCTCGTCCGGCGGCAGCAGCTCCCGCGCGAGCCTGCGCTCGGCCGCGGTCGTGGCGTTCGGCGGGTACTGCACGCCCGTCGCCGCCCGGGCGAACACCCGGCGGACGTTCGTGTCCAGCACCGGATGCCGCTGCCCGTACGCGAACGAGGCCACCGCCGCAGCCGTGTACTCGCCGATCCCGGGCAGTGCCAGCAGCGCCGCGTGCTCGCTCGGTACGTCGCCGCCGTGCCGCTCCGTTATGGCCACGGCCGCCGCGTGCAGCCGCAGCGCGCGCCGCGGATACCCGAGCCGGCCCCAGGCGCGGACGGCCTCGCCGGGCGCGTCGGCGGCGAGGTCGGCCGGACGCGGCCAGCGCGCCAGCCACTGCTCGTACACCGGCAGGACCCGAACGACCGGAGTCTGCTGGAGCATGAACTCGCTGACCATCACGCCCCACGCGCCCGCCTCGGGGCGGCGCCAGGGCAGGTCGCGGGCGTGCCGGTCGAACCAGGCGAGGACGGGCCCGTGCAGTGCGGCGGCGGGTGCCGGGACGGCCGGGGCGTCGAACACAGGGGTGGGGGCATCGGTGGAAGTCATCGCACCCCCGATCCTGGCACGTCCGGCGCTCGTTCCGTACGCGCCGTGGCGCACACCCTCGGGGCGCGTGGAGGCGCGCGGGCGCGGCCCGCGCCCCGCGCACCCCACCACGGCGCCGTTCCGGCTCGACCGTGCCGCCTCCGCCACCGCCCGCACGGGCCGGCTCGCCACCGTCACGACCAGGGGCGCCACCAGACCCCGAGCAGCAGCCCGACGGTCATGTGCGCGTGCTCATGGTCGGCGACGCCAACCGGCGGCCGATGCCGGCACCCGGAGCGAACGACCACCACCCCCGACGAAAACGGGGGATTACGGAGACGGACCCGTACCCCGGGATGTGATCATCGGCAAAACTTGGTGCCTGGGGCGGCGGGTGGGGCGGGAGTTGGGGCCGATCTCTCGTAAGGTTCGTGGCGTGGGATCACTGCGCAATCCGGTCGGGCCGCTTCCCTCCTCCATCTACTGGCGACGGAGGGCGGTCGCGCTGTGCCTGATCGCCCTGATGGCACTGATCGCCATCTGGGTCGTCGCCTCCGGTGGAGGCGGCGGGAAGAAGCCCGACGACTCCGCCAACGGCTCTTCTCCCGCGCCCTCGATCACCCCCGGACCCTCCGGCTCCGGTCCCGCGATCAGCGAACAGCCGGGCGGCCGCGACGAGTCGGGCGAGTCCGGCGAGAACTCCGGTGGGGACGACGGTGACGGCGGCGGCGGTACGGACGCCGGCGACGGCGGCAAGAACGGCGACACCGACGGTGGAGGCGGAGCCGGCGGCGCGGGCGCGAGCGCGGGCCAGCAGGTTCCGGCCGACTCACCGCTGCCGAACTGCGCTCCCGGATCGCTGCAGTTGACCCTCCGCAGCGCCCAGGTCTCGTACGCGCCGGGCGAGAAGCCGCGCTTCCACCTGGTCGCCAAGAACACCTCGGCCGTCGACTGCAAGGCCGACCTCGGTCCCAAGAACGCGGTCCTGACGATCAGCGACGATCAGGACGACGACGTCTGGTCCTCCCAGGACTGCCCGCGCCCGGCCGGATCCGTGTTCCTCCGGGTCCCGGCGGGTGCGGAGATCACGCGCACCGTGGAGTGGGACCGCGCCCGGAGCGCCCCGCAGTGCGCCACCGCCCCGGCGGGTCCGGTGGGGCCGGGGACGTACCTGGTGGAGGCGACGATGCCGGGCGTGAAGGTGCTTCCGGCCTCGTTCACGCTGGCCAAGGACTGACGGTACGCGGAGGGGGCCGCACGGGATTCTCCGTACGGCCCCCTCCGCGTACCGCTGCCAGACGCTGTCACACGTACCGCAGCGGTGCGTACCGCTGCCAGACAGACCGCCGGCTCAGACGTACCGCTCCAGGATCGAGGACTCCGCGAGCCGCGACAGGCCCTCGCGGACGCTGCGCGCCCGGGCCTCGCCGACGCCGTCGACGGTCTGGAGGTCGTCGACGCTGGCCGCGAGCAGCTTCTGCAGGCCGCCGAAGTGCTCCACGAGCCGCTCGATGATCGCGCCGGGCAGCCGCGGGACCTTGGCGAGGAGCCGGTAGCCGCGCGGGGAGACCGCGGAGTCGAGGGTCTCGGGGGAGCCGCTGTACCCCAGAGCCCTTGCCACGATGGGGAGTTCGAGGAGCTCCGCGTGGGTGAGCGCGTTGAGCTCGGTCAGCGCTTCCGGGACCGTGCGTGAGCGCTTGGCCGTGGGCTCCGGCACGTAGTCGCGGATGACGAGCTCCCGCTCGGGCTCCACGCCCGCGATCAACTCGTCGAGCTGGAGCGAGAGAAGGCGGCCGTCGGTGCCGAGCTCGACGACGTACTCGGCGATCTCGGTGGCGATCCGGCGGACCATCTCCAGGCGCTGGGCGACGGCCGTGACGTCCCGGACGGTCACCAGGTCCTCGATCTCCAGCGCGGAGAGCGTGCCGGCGACCTCGTCGAGACGGAGCTTGTACCGCTCCAGAGTCGCGAGCGCCTGGTTGGCGCGGGAGAGGATCGCGGCCGACTCCTCCAGGACGCGACGCTCACCGTTCACGTAGATGGCGATGAGCCGCATCGACTGGGAGACGGAGACGACCGGGAAGTTGCACTGCTTGGAGACCCGGTCCGCGGTGCGGTGGCGGGTGCCGGTCTCCTCGGTGTGGATGGAGGCGTCCGGCACGAGCTGGACACCGGCCCGGTGGATCTTGGAGATGTCCTTGTCGAGGACGAGCCCGCCGTCGAGCTTGCACAGCTCACGCAGCCGGGTCGCCGTGAACTCCACGTCCAGTACGAAGCCGCCGGTGCACATCGAGTCCACTGTCTTGTCCATGCCGAGCACGATCAGACCGCCGGTGTTGCCGCGCAGAACGCGCTCGAGGCCGTCGCGCAGTGCGGTGCCGGGAGCGACCGCGCTGAGGGCCGCGCGCATCAGCGCTTCGTTCCCGTCCTTGGCTGCCACTGCTCTCCTCCGGCTCGTACGGATGGGCGAGACCAGGGCAAAGTCTAGCGACACCGCCCCGCGCTCCTCCGCCGCACGCCGGAGCGCACCCCTCGTCGCCCCGGGCGGCCCGCACGCGCCACCCCGCCCCGACGCCGTTCACGCCCCCGCCCCGACGCCGTCCGCGCCCCCGCCCCGACGTCGTCCGCGCCCCCGCCCCGACGTCGTCCGCAGCCCCGGAGCGAGAGCGTCCGCGGCTCCGGAACGAAAGGGTCCGCGGCGCCGGTACGGAGGCGTCCGCGACGTCCGCGAGAACCCACGGGCATCGGCCCGCCCCCGCTACCCCTGCTCGTCGCGGGCAGCGGCGGGTCTGCGGGTGCGGGGCAGCACCCTCAGCGCGTCCCCCATGTCCGCCACCTCCGTGACCTTCATGCCCGCGGGCACCTTCCCCGGATCCCCGGGGACCAGCGCGTGCGTGAATCCGAGCCGGTGCGCCTCGGACAGGCGGCGCTGCACGCCGGTGACCCGACGGACCTCGCCCGCGAGCCCGACCTCGCCGATCGCGACGAGGTTCTTCGGGAGCGGGGTGTCGCTGGCGGCGGAGGCCAGGGCGAGGGCGATCGCCAGGTCGGCGGCGGGCTCGGAGAGCTTCACGCCGCCCACCGTCGCCGAGTAGATGTCCCGCTTGCCGAGCGCGCTGATCCGGCCGCGCTGCTCCAGGACGGCCAGCATCATCGAGACCCGTGAGGTCTCAAGGCCCGAGGTGGTCCGCCGGGGCGAGGGGATCTGGGAGTCGACCGTCAGTGCCTGCACCTCGGCCACCAGCGGCCGGCGGCCCTCCAGCGTGACCGTCAGACAGGTCCCGGGCACGGCCACGTCGCGCCGGGTCAGGAAGAGCCCGGAGGGGTCGGCGAGGCCCGTGATCCCCTCGTCGTGCAACTCGAAGCAGCCGACCTCGTCCGTCGCCCCGTACCGGTTCTTCACGCCGCGGACGAGCCTCAGGCGCGCGTGCCGGTCGCCTTCGAAGCTCAGGACGACGTCGACCAGGTGCTCCAGGAGCCGGGGTCCGGCGATGGCGCCGTCCTTGGTGACGTGGCCGACCAGGAGCGTGGCCATACCGCGCTCCTTGGAGGCCCGGATGAGCGCCCCGGCGACCTCGCGCACCTGGGCCATGCCGCCCGGCGCCCCGTCGATCTCGGGCGAGGCGACCGTCTGCACCGAGTCCATGATCAGCAGCGAGGGCTTCACGGCGTCGAGGTGGCCGAGGACCGCGGACAGATCCGTCTCGGCGGCCAGGTACAGGTGGTCGTTGAGGGCGTTGATCCGGTCGGCGCGCAGCCGGACTTGACTCGCGGACTCCTCGCCCGTGACGTACAGCGTGCGGTGCTCCTCGCTCGCGGCCTTCGAGGCGACGTCGAGCAGCAGTGTGGACTTGCCGACGCCGGGCTCGCCGGCGAGCAGCACGACCGCGCCGGGCACGAGCCCCCCGCCGAGGACCCGGTCCAGCTCGTCCACGCCCGTGGAGCGGGCGGTGGCCTGCCGGCCGTCGACCTGGCCGATCGGGAGCGCGGCCGTGGAGACGCGGCCGGCGGCGGTGGTACGGACGGCGGGCGCGCCGTACTCCTCGACCGTCCCCCAGGCCTGGCACTCGGGGCAACGGCCGAGCCATTTGGCGGTCGTCCAGCCGCATTCGGTGCAGCGGTAGGACGGTCGGTCCTTGGCGGATTTCGTACGGGCAGCCATGCGCCACACCGTAGCGGCCCGCACTGACAGCGGATGCCGGGCCGGAGTCCCGCCGGTCCCACGGCATCGGAATGCCCCGCTCCTGTCCCCTTTCGAGCGATACGTTCACCCGTAAGGATTAAAAGTGCTCAACCGGTACGAAGAGTCTGCCCTGCCTTGCCTACGGTCGCCAGGTGACGAGCAGCAGGCTGGAACCCCCCACCCACACCACCGGCGCACACCGGGCGCACCGGCGGGCGGCCGAAGGTCCCCGCACTCTCGGTCAGCACCCGCCCGCCCGCTACGAGGCGTATCTGGACGGTCTGTTCACCTACTGCCTCTCCGTGCTCTGTGACCACGACTCCGCGACCGCCGTCCTCGGCGACGTCCTCGCGGTCGCCGAGCGCCACCGCGGCCGCTGCCCGTCCGGCGAGGACGGCCGCAAGGCCTGGCTCTACGCGCTCGCCCGCTGGGCCTGTCTGCGCAGCCTCGCCGAGCAGCGCCGGACCCGGCAGGGCGCGCACACCGGCCGTCCGACCGTCGAGGAGCCGCAGCCGCCCCGGGTCTCCGAGGAGGTCGCCGAGCGTCGCCGCGCCGAACTGGCGCTGCTGGCCTGGCCGGAGGCCGCAGGCACCACGCCGGAGCAGCGCGAGGCGCTCGAACTCGCGGTCCGGCACGGCCTCGGTCACCGCGAGGTCGCCGCCGTGCTCTCCCTCGACCCGCTCGCCGCCCGCGAACTGCTCTCCTCCGCCGCCTGCGAGGTCGAGCGCACCCGCGCCGCGCTCGCGGTCGTCGAGACCGGGATCTGCCCCACCGTCGCCCGGCTCACCGGCGACCACCAGGTGCTGCTCTCCGCGACCCTGCGCGCCGAGCTGGTCCGCCATGTCGACGACTGCCCGCGGTGCCGCCGGGCCGCCGAGCGGGCGGGCGCGGGCGGCCCGTGGCCCGGTGCGGCGTCGCCGACCCCGGCCCGGCTCCCGCTGGTGGAGGCACCGAGGGCGGCCGCGTACGTGGCGATGCTGCACGTCCCACGCGCGCGTGGCGCCGCTCCCCGGTTCGGACCGGCCGGGTTCCCCCTGGACCCCAAGGACCACGCGGCCCGCCGCGACCGGGTGCGGGCCCGCGCGGTGACGACGACCGTCGTGGCGGCCGTGGTCGCGGCCCCGGTGCTCGCCCTGTGGGCCTCGTACCGTGGCGGTCCCGTCGGCGAGGGCGGCCAGGCCGGCACGCCGGTCAGCGCGCGCGAGGCGGACGACCCGACGGGCCTCGACGGCTCCCCGTACGACCACTACGAGAACGCGGGCAACGCCCGCACCACCCCCGATCCGCGCTTCACCCGGGGCAGCAGATCCCCGGACGTCTCGGTCGAGGTGATCAGCCCCGGCGGGCCCGCGGGGCCCTCGGTACCCGGTCAGGCCGGCCCCGGCCGGATCACGGTCGCGGCCCAGGGGAACGGCGACACGACGCTGCTCACCCTCACCGCCTCCGGCGGCTCGCCCGTCGACTGGTCGCTCTGGTCGGACGCGCCCTGGCTGTACGTGAGCCAGGCCTCGGGCACCCTGCGGCCCGGCGAGTCGGTGACGGTCCGGATCTCCGTCGACCACGCGCGCGAGCCCGCGGGCGCCTGGTCGGCCCGGGTCGGGGTCGACCCCTCGGGCGCCGTCGTACGGATCGACGGCCGCGGGAGGACGACCCCGCCGCCGACGACGGAGGAGCCCCCGCCGACGACCGAGGAGCCGCCGCCGGCCACGGAGGAACCCACGACGCCCCCGCCGACGGGGGAGGAGCCGCCGCCGACCACGGAGGAGCCGACGACCCCTCCGCCGACGACGGAGCCGACCCCGACGACGGAACCGCCCTCGGCCACGGACCCCGGCACGCCGAGCGGATCGGACTCACCGCCGCCGCCGTAGGTGTACTGCCCTGGGCACGGCTCCCACCCGCCGGCCACCGTCGCCCGGCTACCGGCTGTCGACCCGGTCACAGCTGTCGGCCGGCCACCGGTCGTCGCCCGCCCGTCTGCCGTCGCCCGGTCACCGGCTGTCGCCCGGCTACCGGCTGTCGGCCGGTCACCGCCCGTCGGCCCGGCTACCGGTTACCGTTCGACAGGGTCCGCCGGGTGAGGAGCCACCAGCGGCAGCTGGGCCGCCAGTCGCGCCTCGCACAGCTCCACCAGCACGTCGTACGCCGCCTTGCCCATCAGCTCGGTCAGCTCGGGCCGGTACGTCACGTACACCGGCTCTCCGGCCCCGTGCGCCGACGTCGCCGACGTGCACCACCAGTGCAGGTCGTGGCCGCCCGGGCCCCAGCCCCGGCGGTCGTACTCGCCGATCGACACCTGAAGGATCCGGGAGTCGTCGGGCCGGTCGATCCACTCGTACGTCCGGCGCACCGGCAGCTGCCAGCAGACGTCCGGCTTCGTCTCCAGCGGCTCCTTGCCCTCCTTGAGGGCCAGGATGTGCAGCGAGCAGCCGGCGCCGCCCTCGAACCCCGGGCGGTTCTGGAAGATGCAGGACCCCTTCCAACGCCGGGTCTGCCGGTCGCCGTCCTCGTCGAGCTGCGTCCAGCCCGACTCCGTGCCGACGTCGTGGAACTGCCAGAGCTCCGGCGTGAGCCGGTCCACGTACGAGGCGACCCGCTTCTCGTCGTCCTCGTCGGAGAAGTGCGCGCCGAGCGTGCAGCAGCCGTCGTCGGCGCGGCCGGCCTGGATGCCCTGGCAGCCGCTGCCGAAGATGCACGTCCAGCGCGAGGTGAGCCAGGTCAGGTCGCAGCGGAAGACCTGCTCGTCGTCCGCCGGGTCGGGAAACTCGACCCAGGCGCGCGGAAAGTCGAGGCCCTTCTCGTCCGGTTCGCCCGGGCCGTGGGTCGCGCCCTGCTTCTTGGAGGTCTTCTGAGCCTTGGCAGCGCTGTCTTTGCCCGGCTTCGCCTTTTTCGTCTTTGGCACACCACAAGCGTATGCGGGTGGGAGCAGTAGCGTTCCGTCCATGAGACTCGGAGTCCTCGACGTCGGTTCGAACACAGTGCACCTGCTGGTGGTGGACGCCCACCCCGGCGCCCGCCCGCTGCCCGCGCACTCCCACAAGGCCGAGCTGCGGCTCGCGGAGCTCCTCGACGCGGAGGGCGCCATCGCCCCGGCCGGGGTCGAGCGGCTCATCGCGACCGTCCAGGGCGCGCTGCAGGCCGCCGAGGACAAGGGCTGTGAGGAGGTGCTGCCGTTCGCGACCTCCGCAGTGCGCGAGGCGACGAACGCCGACGCCGTCCTCGACCGTGTGAAGCGGGAGACCGGGATCGACCTCCAGGTCCTCACCGGCGACGAGGAGGCCCGGCTCACCTTCCTGGCGGCGCGCCGCTGGTACGGCTGGTCCGCGGGCAAGCTGTTCCTCCTGGACATCGGCGGCGGCTCGCTGGAGATCGCGTACGGCATCGACGAGGAGCCGGACGCGGCGGTCTCGCTGCCGCTGGGGGCGGGCCGGCTGACGTCGGGCTGGCTGCCGGGCGACCCGCCCGACGCGGCGGACGTACGGGCGCTGCGCCGTCACGCGCGCGCCCAGATCGCCCGTACGGTCGGAGAGTTCAGCCGCTTCGGCAAGCCCGACCATGTCGTGGCCACGTCCAAGACCTTCAAGCAGCTCGCCCGGATCGCCGGAGCGGCCGGCTCCGAGAGGGGGCTCTACCTGCGGCGCGTCCTCACCCGAGCGTCCCTGGAGGAGTGGGTCCCCAAGCTCAGCGCGATGACCGTCGAGCAGCGCTGCGGGCTCCCGGGCGTGTCGGAGGGCCGCGCGCCCCAGCTCCTCGCGGGCGCGCTGGTGGCGGAGGGCGCGATGGACCTCTTCGGCGTGGACGAGCTGGAGATCTGCCCCTGGGCGCTCCGCGAGGGCGTGATCCTGCGCCGTCTGGACCACCTGCCGGAGGAGTAGCACCGAACGGAGCCCTGGCTCCACGCGCGCCCGCAGCGGAGACGCGCAGTCGCACAAGCGCGTCCGCGGCGGGAACGCGCAGCCGCTGAAAAGCGCCCGCGGCGGAAACGCGCGTGCGGCGGAGACCGCAGGACGCGGAAACCGGAGGACGCACCGGCCCGCCACGCGCGCGTGGGGGCTCGCGCGGCGCTCCCGCGCCCCCGTCGCGACCGAGGGTGACGGGAACCACCTCCCCGGCCACCGCCCCGCCCCGTACGCTGTCCTTCGTGGCAGAACCAGTGGTGCGCATCCCGGATGCGAAGGTCGCCCTGTCGACGGCCTCGGTCTATCCGGAGTCGACGGCGACGGCCTTCGAGATCGCCGCGCGCCTCGGTTACGACGGTGTCGAGATCATGGTGTGGACCGATCCGGTCAGCCAGGACATCGAGGCCCTGCGCCGCCTCTCGGACTACCACCAGGTCCCGATCCTCGCCGTTCACGCCCCGTGTCTGCTGATCACGCAGCGCGTCTGGTCCACCGACCCCTGGGTCAAGCTCCAGCGCGCCCAGGCGGCCGCGGAGAAGCTCGGCGCCTCCACGGTCGTCGTCCACCCACCGTTCCGCTGGCAGCGCCAGTACGCCCGCGGCTTCGTCGACGGCATCTGGCGGATGGCCGACGAGACGGACGTCCGGTTCGCCGTCGAGAACATGTACCCGTGGCGGTACAAGGACCGCGAGATGCTCGCGTACGCCCCCGAGTGGGACGTCACCAAGGACGACTACCGCCACTTCACGGTCGACCTCTCCCACACCGCCACCGCCCGTACGGACGCCCTCGCGATGATCGACCGCATGGGCGACCGCCTCGGCCATGTCCACCTCGCCGACGGCAAGGGCTCGGCCAAGGACGAGCACCTGGTCCCCGGCCGCGGCAACCAGCCCTGTGCCGAGGTCCTGGAACGACTGGCGCTCACGGGCTTCGACGGCCATGTGGTCATCGAGGTCAACACCCGGCGGGCGATGTCCGCCGCCGAACGCGAGGTGGACCTCGCGGAGGCCCTCGCCTTCACCCGTCTGCACCTGGCCTCCGCCGCCAAGTCCTCCCGAGTGCCCCGCTCATGACAGGACCGGCCCCGGCCCCGCGCCGCCGCGGCCGCCCCTCCCGTACCGAGGAGGAGAGCGGACCCGGCGCCCGCGAGCGCATCCTGGAAGCCGCCCGCGCGCAGTTCGCCGAGCGCGGCTACGACAAGACCTCCGTGCGCGGCATCGCCAAGGCGGCCGACGTGGACCCGGCGCTCGTGCACCACTACTTCGGTACGAAGGACGAGGTCTTCGCCGCCGCGATCGAGGTCTCCTTCGAGCCCGCCGCCGTCCTCCCCGCGATCCTCGGCGGCCCCCTGGACGGCATCGGCGAGCGGCTCGCCCGCTACTTCATCGGCGTCTGGGAGAACCCGGTCAGCCGCGCCCCGCTCCTCGCGATCATCCGCTCCGCCCTGACGCACGAGGCGGCGGCCAAGGTGCTCCGCGGCTTCGTCCTGCGCCGGCTCCTGGAGCGGATCGCTGCGGATCTCGACGTACCGGACCCGAAGTTCCGCGCGGAACTCGCCGCCTCCCACATGATCGGGATCGCGATCCTGCGGTACGTCATCAAGGTCGAGCCGATGGCCTCCGCCGACCCGGAGGAGATCGTGGCCCACGTCGCCCCGACGCTCCAGCGCTATCTCACGGACCCGTCACCCACGTCCTGACCCCCGCCCCGACCGACACCTTGACCTCCGTCCTCGCCCACGTCCTGACCCCCGCCCCGACCGACGCCCTGGCCCCCCTCCCGACCCGCCCCCGGCCCACGTCCTTCCCCGGTCCCCGACCGAAGGCTGAACATGGCGTCCGGCATGCGGACAAGTCGTCCAGATCTTGGTCAGGCGGCGTACGCTCGTCAGCAAGCACACCCATCACTGAGGAGCGAGCGACGATGCCCGAGCTGAGGTCCCGCACTGTCACCCACGGCCGCAACATGGCGGGCGCCCGCGCCCTTATGCGCGCCTCCGGTGTACCCGGCGCGGACATCGGCCGGAAGCCGATCATCGCGGTGGCGAACTCCTTCACCGAGTTCGTCCCGGGCCACACCCACCTCCAGCCGGTCGGCCGGATCGTCTCCGAGGCCATCACGGCCGCCGGTGCCATCCCGCGCGAGTTCAACACGATCGCCGTCGACGACGGCATCGCCATGGGCCACGGTGGCATGCTCTACTCCCTGCCCTCCCGCGACCTGATCGCGGACAGCGTGGAGTACATGGTCGAGGCCCACTGCGCCGACGCCCTGATCTGCATCTCCAACTGCGACAAGATCACCCCCGGCATGCTGATGGCCGCCCTGCGCCTCAACATCCCGACGGTCTTCGTCTCCGGCGGTCCGATGGAGTCCGGCAAGGCCACACTTGTCGACGGCACGGTCCGTACGCTCGACCTGGTCGACGCGATCTCCGACGCGGTCAACGACAAGATCTCGGACGAGGACATCCTCCGTATCGAGGAGAACGCCTGTCCGACCTGCGGGTCCTGTTCCGGCATGTTCACCGCCAACTCGATGAACTGCCTGACCGAGGCCATCGGCCTCTCCCTCCCCGGCAACGGCTCGGTCCTCGCCACCCACACGGCCCGCAAGGCGCTGTACGAGAACGCGGCGCGCACGGTCGTCGACATCACCCGTCGCTACTACGACGAGGACGACGACTCGGTCCTGCCGCGCTCCGTGGCCACCCGCGCGGCCTTCGAGAACGCCATGGCGCTGGACATCGCCATGGGCGGCTCGACCAACACGATCCTGCACCTGCTGGCCGCCGCCCAGGAGGCCGAGCTGGACTACGGACTCTCCGACATGGACGAGGTCTCGCGCCGCGTTCCGTGCCTGGCCAAGGTCGCGCCGAACGTGGCGCCCGGCGGCACGTACTACATGGAGGACGTGCACCGCGCCGGTGGCATCCCGGCCATCCTGGGCGAGCTGTACCGAGCGGGTCTCCTCAACGAGGACGTGCACACCGTCCACTCCCGTTCCATCAAGGAGTGGCTGGGAACCTGGGACGTGCGCGGCGGCTCCCCCTCCGAGGAGGCCGTCGAGATGTGGCACGCGGCGCCCGGCTGCGTCCGCTCGGCGACCGCCTTCTCGCAGTCCGAGCGCTGGGACTCCCTGGACACGGACGCGGCCGGCGGCTGCATCCGCGACGCGGCCCACGCGTACTCGAAGGACGGCGGACTCGCGGTCCTGCGCGGCAACCTGGCTGTCGACGGCTGTGTCGTGAAGACCGCCGGCGTGGACGAGTCGATCTGGACGTTCGAGGGTCCGGCCGTCGTCTGCGAGTCGCAGGACGAGGCCGTCGAGAAGATCCTCAACAAGCAGATCACCGACGGCGACGTGGTCGTCATCCGTTTCGAGGGCCCGCGCGGCGGCCCGGGCATGCAGGAGATGCTCTACCCGACCTCCTTCCTGAAGGGCCGGGGCCTGGGCAAGACCTGCGCGCTGGTGACCGACGGCCGTTTCTCGGGCGGTACGTCGGGCCTGTCGATCGGCCACGCGTCCCCGGAGGCGGCCTCGGGCGGCACGATCGCGCTGGTCGAGGACGGCGACCGGATCCGTATCGACATCCCGAGCCGCTCGATCGAGCTGCTCGTCGACGACGCCACGCTGGCGGCCCGCCGTGAGGCCCTGGGCGGGGTCTACGCCCCGAAGAACCGGCAGCGGAAGGTCTCGGCGGCGCTGCGGGCTTACGCGGCGATGGCGACGAGCGCGGACAAGGGCGCGGTGCGCGACGTGACGAAGCTGGCCTGACCCGGCCGGCACCGGTCAGCCACCTGGAAACACATGACGACGGACGCGGGGGGGGGGGGGGGGCGCCCCCCCCCCCCCCTCCTTCTCTCCCCCGCCCCCAGAAGACCCCACCCCGGAAACCACCCACACCCCCCCCCCCTGCCCCTTG
>NZ_JBHUYJ010000106.1:0-10489 GCF_042668715.1 Streptomyces sp. NPDC057271 | reverse complement strand
GGGGGGGGAGGGGGTGGGTGGAATTGGGCGGAAGGGGGCAAGCAGAGGGAAAAAAGGGGGGGGGGGGGGGGGGGGGGGGGGGGCCCCCCCCCCCCCCCGCGTTCGCCGTCTCCACGGCCCGGGAAGTACCGCATCCGGGCACCTACACGCACACCAGCCGCTGGCCCTGGAGCCACCACGGCCGCCCCGCCGTCACTCGGCGACCGGGTGGTCCCATCCGTCCACGGCCGCCCCCCGTCCGCAGCCGCCCCGCCGTCACCAGGCGGCCGGGTCCCGCCCGTCCACGGCGAACACGGATCCGTCGGGCGCGGTACCGAAGACCTTCTCCCCGGCGACGACCGGCGCGGGCACGGTCGTCGTGTACCCCAGCCGACCGTCCCGCAGCCGCGGCGCGGTCTGTCCGAGGAGCGCCCCGCGCCGGGTGTCGACGGCGAGCAACCGCCCGTCGGCCACCGAGAGGTAGAGCCGCTCGCCGGGCCCGAGGACGGGCGCCGAGACGTATCCCGCCGCGGTGTCCAGCTCCCACCGAACGCGCCCGGACGGGCTGGCGGCGGTGTCGACGGCCGTGACGTGGCCGGCCTGGTCGAGCACGTACACGGTGTCGCCGCGCACGGCGAACCGCGCGTCGTAGAGCCGGACCTGCAGCGCCGTACGGCGGACGGAGTGGTCGGCGGGGTCGTAGCGGACCAGTGCGTCGACCTCCATGCCGCGATGGTGCGAGGCCAGGACCAGCGAGCCGTCCTCGGCCTGCCCGATCGGCGAGAGGTGGCCCTCCAGGCGCCGCTGCCAGACCACTTCGCCGGTCGCGGGGCGCAGCGCTGCCACGCGGGTGCGGGTCCCGTCGGCAGAGGACTCGGAGACGGTCACGAGGTCGCTGCTCGCCTCGTACGGACCCAGCTGGGGTGCCGTGAAGCCGGGGATGCCATGGCGCCAGAGCTGCTGTCCGGTGGAGCTGTCGACGGCCCGGATACCGCCCGTCCCGGTGGACAGGACGACGGCCGTCCCGGCGGGTCCGACCCGCTCGGCGACGGCCGGGCCGGTGTGCCAGCCGGGTGCGCCGTCGGTGGCCGCGTAGGTGCGCAGGGGACCGTTCGGAGAGGGGACGGCGACGAGGCCTCCCGGCAGCACGGACGGCGGGGCCGCGACGGGCGGCGTGGACGGGCCGCTGTCGTCGGTGGGGTGCGACCACAGGATCCGCCCGGTCCGCGGGTCGAGCCGGGCGGCGGCCGTGCCCCCGCCCGTGCAGTAGAGGGCGTCCGCGCCATGGGCACAGGTCGGAGCGGAGGGCTCGCCGTCCTTGCGCAGGACGGTCTGCCAGCCGTCGAAGGCGGCGGCCGCCACGGCCGGGTCGGGCCGGGGCGCGGGCTCGTCGCCACCGGCGCGCAGCGCCACGAACGCGCCGCCCGCCGCGAGGACGGCGAGCGTGGCCGCCGCCACGACCGACGACCGCCGTCGCCGACGGGCTCGCGGCGCGAGGACGCGTACGGGTGTGTCCGCGTCCCACGCCGCGGACGCCCCGCCGGCCCCGGATCCCCTGCCCGAGCCGGGCGTGACCGCGAGGTCGTCGGGCAGCGTGAGCGGCCGCCGCTGCGCGGGTATGAACGCCGCGGCCTCGTACGAGGGCGGCAGCAGCGCCGCCATGATCTCGGCCGGAGTCGGGCGCTCCGCCGGCTCCTTGGCCAGACAGCGCGCGACGAGCGGAGCAAGCGCCTCCGGGACGCCCGTCAGATCGGGCTCGTCGTGGACGACCTGGTAGGCGACGATGTACGGACTGTCGGAGTCGAACGGCCCGTGCCCGGTGGCCGCGTGCACCAGTACGGAACCGAGCGCGAAGACGTCCGCCGCCGGGCCGACCTCGCGGGGCCGCTGGAACTGCTCGGGCGCCATGAACGGCGGCGATCCGATCAACTTCCCGGTCTCCGTGTGCAGATCGCTGTCGACCGGCCGGGAGATGCCGAAGTCGATGACCTTCGGCCCGGTGTCGGTGAGCAGGACGTTGCTCGGCTTGAGATCGCGGTGGACGACACCGGCCCGGTGGATGTCGCGCAGGGCCTCGGCGAGCCCGGCCGTCAGCCGGCGCAGTTCGGCGGGGGAGAGCGGCCCGTTCCGCTTCACCTGGTCGGCGAGGGTGGGGCCGGGGACGTAGAGCGTGGCCATCCACGGGCGTTCGGCGTCGGGGTCCGCGTCCACGACGGGTGCGGTGAAGGCTCCGCTGACCCGGCGCGCGGCGGCCACCTCCTGGCGGAAACGGGCCCGGAACTCCGGGTCCTCCGCGTACTGTCCGTGCACCACCTTGACCGCGAGCCGCAGCCCGGAGGCGGAGCTGGCCAGATGGACCACGCCCATGCCGCCCGAGCCGAGGCAGGCCTGGAGGCGGTACTCGCCCGCGTACTCGGGCTCTTCCGCGTCCCGGTCGGCACCGGTCCTGCGCAACGGCGGCATCGCCCACCCCCGTGTGGTCCCCGTCGAGTTTCGCGCGCGTGCGCGACGCACGGAGCCTAGTCGATGGCACCCGGGATGTCGGTGGGGCTTGCTAGCCTGCGCGTCGCAGAGAGTGAATCGCATCGGAGTGCTTTGCTCCACGGGGGAGGACGCCATGGGCGTGGACGAGACGAAGGAAGCGGTGACCGCCGAGCTGGACGCGGTGTCCGTGCTGAGCGGGACGCGGTACCCGATCGCGCCGGGGACGCGCCTCAACGTCCGCTCCGGCCCGGGGACGCAGTACGCGGTGGTACGGATCCTGCCCGCGGGCTCCTGGGTGGCGATCCGCTGCCAGACGCCCGGCCAGACGATCACCGGCCCGTACGGCACGACGAACATCTGGGACAACATCGGGTCCGGGGAGTTCGTCTCCGACGCGTATGTGAAGACGGGCAGTGACGGGTACATCGCGCCGCGCTGCGGCTGACCCTTCCCTCGCCGCCCGGGGATAATCGACCTCGTGAGCGACGAAGACCAGACCGCCGAGCCCCGCAGCACCGAGCCGGGCTCCACCCCCGCCGGACCGCGCCCCGAGGAGATCCGTTTCTTCGGGACGACCTGGGTGGAGCACGACGGGCAGTACGGCCTGCGCCGCGCCGGTGTCGCCCTCGGGGCGCTCGCCGCCGCGGCCGCGGGCTGCTTCGTGCTGCGGTTCGCCTACCAGGGTCTGGAGATCGCCGAGGTCGGCGGCTTCCTGAACCTGCTGGTGGTGCTCATGTTCGCGATCTGCAGCGCCATCGCGTTCCGCAAGACCTGGGAGGGCTTCGTCCGCCGCCCGGCCGACCCGGCCCGTGAGGACGCGCTGCGCAGCCTGAAGATGATCGGCTTCATCGGCTCGCTGCTGGCCTACTTCTTCCGGAGCCTCGTCGAGGCTCCGGGTGAGAAGCTGCACCGCACCGAGTACGAGACGGCCCGCAGCCGGTACGAGAAACGGCGCGGCGCCCGGACGGGCAACCCGGCGGCCCGCAAGAAGCCCAAGCGCAGGTGACGGCGCGGGCGGCGATCGCCGCCCATGTCACATTCGGCGGGGGCCGGCCGTCCCCCTTGCATGAAGACGACACCGAAGCACGCCGGCCCGCACGCCACCGCCACCCGCGTCCTGGTCCTCGGAGCCGGTTACGCCGGTCTCATGGCCGCACTCCGCCTGGCCCCGCACGCTCACGTCACCCTGGTCGACCCGGCCGACCGGTTCACCGAACGCGTACGGCTCCACGAACGCGCCGCCGGCCGCCCCGACGTCGCCCACCCGCTCGCCGGCTTCCTGTGCGGCACGGGGATCGAGCACGTCGCCGCCCGGGCCACCGCCCTCGACCCGGATGCCCGGCTGGTCACGACCGACGACGGCCGCAGCGTGCCGTACGACCGGCTCGTCTACGCCCTCGGCAGCCGCACCGCCCTCCCGGGCGGCGGCACCGGCGACGTCGACGGTGGTTCCTCCGCCGGCGCCCCCGCCACCTACACCGCCGAGACCGCCCCCGAACTCCACAAGCACCTGAAGGACCGCCCCGGCTCCGTCGCCGTCGTCGGCGGCGGGCTCACCGGCATCGAGATGGCCGCCGAACTCGCCGAGACCTACGGTCCCGCCGGCACGCCGGTCCGCCTGCTGACCGCCGACCGCCTCGGCCAGGGCCTCGCGCCCCGGGGCGCCGTCCATGTCCGCTCGGTCCTGCGGGCTCGTGGCGTGCGGATCGAGGAGGGCCACCGGGTCGCCCGCCCCGACGACGTCGACGCCGCCGTCGTCGTCTGGGCCGCCGCCCTGACGCCCAACGCCGAACTCGCCGCCTCCGCCGGGCTCGCCCTCGCCCCCTCCGGCCGAATCGCCGTCGACGCCTCCCTGCGCTCGGTCTCGCACCCCGACATCTACGTCCCCGGAGACGCGGGTGCCGCGACCACTCCCACCGCCGGAGCGCTCCGGATGGCCTGTGCGACCGCTCTTCCGACGGGCGCCCACGCCGCGGTGTCGATCATCCGCGAGCTGCGGGGCGAGCAGCCCGCTCCTCTCGGCTTCGGCTATCTCATCCAGTGCGTCAGCCTCGGTCGCCACGACGGCCTGGTCCAGTTCGTCCGCCCGGACGACTCCCCGCGCGATCGTCTCCTCACCGGCCGGGCCGCCGCCGCCACGAAGGAGCAGGTCGTCCGCTCGACGGTCCGCTTCCTCCGCCTGGCGGCCCGCCGACCGTCGCTGGTCCGCTTCATCCCCGGCGTCGGCTGACCCCTTCCGGACCGCCGCCGAAACGGGGGCACGGGGTCGGGGCACGCCGCTTGACGCTCCGACCCCCCACGAGCATTATTCAACGCATGGTGAATTATTCGGAAGGGGGCACCGCCCCGGCGATCACGGCGCGCGGCCTCACTGTCGTACGAGGCGACCGCACCGTCCTGCGCGACCTCGACTTCGTCGTGCCCCCGGGCCGGATCACCGGCCTCCTCGGCCCCTCCGGCTGCGGCAAGTCCACCCTGATGCGCGCGATCGTCGGCACCCAGGCCAACGTCACCGGCACCCTCGACGTCCTCGGCCGGCCGGCGGGCGACGCCTCCCTGCGCTCCCGCATCGGCTACGTCACCCAGGCGCCGTCCATCTACGACGACCTCACCGTCCGCCAGAACCTCGACTACTTCGCCGCCGTCCTCCTCCCCGGCCGTGCCCACCGCGAAGACCGCCGCTCCGCCGTCGCCCGCGCCGTCGACGACGTCGACCTCGGCAGTCACGCCGACTCGCTCGCCGGCCGCCTCTCCGGCGGCCAGCGCAGCCGCGTCTCCCTCGCCGTCGCCCTCCTCGGCACCCCGGAGGTCCTCGTCCTCGACGAACCCACCGTCGGACTCGACCCCGTCCTCCGCCGTGACCTCTGGAACCTCTTCCACCGCATCGCCGAAGAGCGCGCAGCCGCGATCCTCGTCTCCTCCCACGTCATGGACGAGGCCGAACGCTGCCACCGGCTGCTCCTCATGCGCGAGGGCGAGATCCTCGCCGAGGACACCCCCGAAGCCCTGCGGCGCCGCAACGACACCGCCACCGTCGAAGAGGCCTTCCTCCACCTCGTCGACGCCGCCGACGCCCGCGCGGCCGTACTCCAGGAGCCCCAGGGATGAGCAGCGCCCGCACCCTCGCCACCGCCGCCCGCGTTCTACGCCAACTGCGCCACGACCCGCGCTCGATCGCCCTGATGATCCTCGTCCCGTGCCTGATGCTGTTCCTGCTCCGGTACGTCTTCGACGGCAGCCCGGAGACCTTCGACAACATCGGCGCCTCGCTGCTCGGCATCTTCCCGCTGATCACGATGTTCCTCGTGACCTCGATCGCCACCCTGCGCGAACGCACCTCCGGCACCCTGGAACGCCTGCTCGCCATGCCGCTCGGCAAGGGCGACCTCATCGCCGGCTACGCCCTCGCCTTCGGACTCCTCGCCATCGTCCAGTCCGCCCTCGCCACCGGACTCGCCGTCGGCCTCCTCGGACTCGACGTCATCGGCTCGCCCTGGCTCCTCCTTCTGGTCGCGCTCCTCGACGCGCTCCTCGGCACCGCCCTCGGCCTCTTCGTCTCGGCCTTCGCCGCCTCCGAGTTCCAGGCCGTCCAGTTCATGCCGGCCGTGATCTTCCCCCAGCTGCTCCTCTGCGGCCTCTTCATCGCACGCGACCAGATGCAGCCCGTGCTCGAAGCAATCTCCGACGCGCTGCCCATGCCGTACGCCGTCGACGGCATGAACGAGGTCCTCCGCCACCCCGACATCACCGGCGACTTCATCCGCGACGTCCTCGTCGTCGCCGGCTGCGCCGTGCTCGTCCTCGCCCTCGGCGCGGCCACCCTCCGCCGCCGCACCGCCTGACGCGCCGGGGGCGTACCGCCCCTCGGACGCACCCACCGCCCCCACGCGCACGATGGGAGGATGTCCCTAGCGTGTGGACGAACCGTCCCCACGGATGGACACGGCACATGCCCTTCCGGCGAGGTGAACAGAGCCATGACCCAGACCGTCGCAGTCCTCGGCACCGGCAAGATCGGTGAAGCGCTCCTCAGCGGCATGATCCGGGCCGGCTGGCGCCCCGCCAACCTCGTGGTCACCGCGCGCCGCACCGAGCGCGCCGAAGAGCTGCGCGCCCGCTACGGCGTCGAGGCCGTCACCAACGCCGAGGCCGCCAAGCGCGCCGACACCCTCATCCTTGCCGTGAAGCCGCAGGACATGGGCCGCCTCCTCGACGAGCTGGCCCCCCACGTCGCCGCCGACCGACTCGTCATCAGCGCCGCCGCCGGCATCCCCACCTCCTTCATCGAGGACCGGCTCACCGCCGGCACCCCCGTCGTCCGCGTCATGCCCAACACCCCCGTCCTCGTCGACGAAGGCATGTCCGTCATCTCCGGCGGCAGCCACGCCACCCCCGACCACCTCGTCCACGCCGAGGAGATCTTCGGCGGCGTCGGCAAGACCCTCCGCGTCCCGGAGTCCCAGCAGGACGCCGCCACCGCCCTCTCCGGCTCCGGCCCCGCCTACTTCTACTTCCTCGTCGAGGCCATGACCGACGCCGGCATCCTCCTCGGCCTCCCCCGCGCCCAGGCCCACGACCTGATCGTCCAGGCCGCCATCGGCGCCGCCGTGATGCTCCGCGACAGCGGCGAGCACCCGGTCAAGCTCCGCGAGGCCGTCACCTCCCCGGCCGGCACCACCATCAGCGCCATCCGCGAGCTGGAGAACCACGGCGTACGGGCCGCACTCATCGCCGCCCTGGAAGCCGCCCGCGACCGCAGCCGCGAGCTCGCCTCCGGCAACGGCTGACCGCCCGCGGCCCGCCTACTCGGCCGCAGCACCCTCCAGCACGTCCCCCGTCGACACGACCCGGGCGAACCGCCCGCCCTGCAGCGACACCGCCGTCGCCCGGGTCAGCTCCTCGGCCGTCGCCGCCCATCCGAACGGTCCCTCCAGGTCGAACGTGTGCATCGCGTCCAGCGGGAACACCACGTCGTAGCCGAGATTGCCGCCCATCCGCGCCGTCGTCTCGTTGCACATGTTCGTCTGGATACCGACGATCACGATCTGCGCGACGCCTTCCCCCTTCAGCCACACGTCCAGCGACGGCTCCCCGTAGAACGCCGAGTTCACGCTCTTCGTCACCAGCAGCTCCGGCCCGTTCCCCTTCCCCCTCCGCTCCTCGACGAAGTCCTTGAAGTCGTTCCCTCCGTGTCCGACCCGCAGGGGCGACCGCGACTCGGCCGGCGAGTCATGCCGTACGAACACGACCGGCCGCCCCGTCCGCTGCCACAGGTCGATCAGCGCCGCGATGTTCCTCTCGGCGGCGGGATTGTTCCGCTGTCCCCAGTACTGCTCCTCGAACCCCTTCTGTACGTCGACGACAACCAGCGCTGCGTTCTCCGCGATCTCCATGCCTCCGATGCTGCCGCCCCCGGGCCACCTCACCCAGAGGGGGGAAAGTCAGCGATCGATGGTTTACTGCCACTCATGCCGACAGCCCCCGTGGAGCCCCGACGCATCGCCCTGATGGCCTTCCCCGGCATCCGCGCCTTCGACGTCTCGGTCATCACCGAGGTCTGGGGCGGCGAGCGCCACCTCCGCGGCGTCCCTCCCTTCGACCTCCGCCGCGTCGCCGCCGACCCGGCCACCCCCCTCTCCCTCCGCGGCGGCCTCACCCTCACCCCCGACCGTCCCCTCTCCTGGCTCGCCCGGGCCGACCTCGTCCTCGTCCCCGGCATCGAGAACCCCGACGCCGAGACCCCGGCCCCCCTGCTCGAAGCCCTCCGCCAGGCCCACGCCGCCGGAACCCCCGTCGCCTCCCTCTGCGCGGGCGCCTTCGTCCTCGCCCAGGCGGGACTGCTGGACGGCCGACGCGCGGTCACCCACTGGCATCTCGCCCCGACCCTCGCCGCCCGGCACCCCCGGATCAAGGTCGAACCCGACGCCCTCTTCGTCGAGGACTCCGGCATCTGGACCTCGGCCGGCACCGCCGCCGGCATCGACCTCTGCCTCCACCTCGTCCGCATCGCCCACGGTGCCGAAGCCGCCGCGACGATCGCCCGCTCGATGGTCACGGCCCCCTTCCGCACCGGCACCCAGGCCCAGTTCATCGAACGCCCCACACCCCGAGCCGACCGCGACGCCGACGCCCTGGCCGCCGTCCGCTCCTACGCCCTCGCCCACCTCGACGAACCGCACACCGTCGCCGGCCTGGCCGCCCGCGCCGGTATGTCCCCACGCACGTTCGCCCGCCACTTCCACGCCACCACCGGCACCACCCCCCTGCACTGGCTCATCACCCAGCGCGTAGCCGCCGCCCAGAGACTCCTCGAACTCACCGACCACCCCCTCCCCGAAGTCGCCCGCCGGGCGGGATTCGGCAGCGAGGTCACGATGCGCCAGCACTTCGCCTCGCACCTCGCCACCAACCCACGCGACTACCGCAACGCCTTCCGTCACACGGCAGGCATCAACCCGACCGCCCGATAGGCCCGGTCCACCAACGGCCGCGCCATCCCCCGCGCCCGCTCGGCCCCGTCCCGTAGCACCTGCTCCACATACCCCGGATCGGCCGCCAGCTCCGCGTGCCGCTCCCGCACCGGCCGCAGCAGCTCGACCACCGCGTCCGCCGTGTCCCGCTTCAGGGATCCGTACGACTCATATGCACCGGCCAGGGCTTCCGGGTTCCCGCCCGTCGAAGCGGCCAGCAGATCGAGCAGATTCGCGACCCCCGGCCGGCCCGCCCGGTCGTAGGCGACATCCCGCCCGCTGTCCGTCACCGCCCGCATGATCTTCCGGCGTACGGTCGCCTCGTCGTCCAGCAGATAGACGATCCCGGCCGCGTTCTCGTGCGACTTCCCCATCTTCGAACCCGGGTCCTGCAGATCCATGACCCGAGCCGCCACCGCGGTATGTGTCGCCCTCGGCACCGTGAACACATGTCCGTACCGCTGGTTGAACCGGACGGCCAGATCCCGGGTCAGCTCCACATGCTGTGTCTGGTCATCCCCGACCGGCACCTCGTCGGTCTCGTAGGCCAGGATGTCCGCCGCCATCAGCACCGGATACGTCAGCAGCGACAGCCTGACCCCCTGCCCGGCCGCCAGCGCCCGCGCGCCCTTCTCCTTGTACTGGATCATCCGTCGCAGCTCGCCGTCGGTGGCCGTGCACTCCAGCAGGTACGACAGCCGGGTGTGCTCGTCCACATGGCTCTGGACGAAGAGCGTGCAGAGCTTGGGGTCGAGGCCGGCGGCCAGCAACAGCGTGGCCGCCTGCCGGCTCAGCCGCAGCACGCGAGCCGGGTCGTGGTCGACGGTCAGCGCGTGCAGATCCACGACGCTGAAGAGCGAGTC
This sequence comes from Streptomyces sp. NPDC057271, assembly GCF_042668715.1. NCBI lineage: Bacteria > Bacillati > Actinomycetota > Actinomycetes > Kitasatosporales > Streptomycetaceae > Streptomyces > Streptomyces sp. NPDC057271. Next base: position 693 of record NZ_JBHUYJ010000106.1, on the reverse strand, counting down.
CGACCGGTGCTGGTCCTCCTCGACCCACCGCCGTACGGCCCCGAGGTAGTTGCCCAGGGTCAGGTGCCCGGTGGGCTTGATCCCGCTGAAGATCCGCTTCATCGCGTTCGTTCTCCCTCTCTCCTGTGCGCCGACCTGTCGGCCGCACACCCGGGAGGGGGATACGCGAACGGCCGCCGAGTCGGCGGCCGTTGAGTGCATGCGTCAGTAGGGCCGCCCTGTCAGGCGGCCCACCACTGAGTCGTGTGCGCATGCGTGGTCATACGGAGAGGCTACGGGAGAGGACGGGGGTTGACACGGGATTCCCCGATACGTAGTGTTCTCCGAGTTGTCCGACGTGAGCACCGACTCCGGTCGGCCCCGGACAGCCATTCCGCAAGATCCACTACCAGCTGATGGTCCGTTCGTCGTGCCGTCACGCTTTCCGTGCGTTTTTGCGAAATGAGGAATCCGTGTTCGAAGGTTTGAACGCGAGCCCCGATTAGCGTCGAGGGCACGGAATCCGCTAAAGTCTCACTCGTCGGAACGGCCCAACAGCCGTGAAGACAAACCCCGCTGACTGGGAATCAGGCCCGAAAGGATCTGATAGAGTCGGAACCGCCGGAAAGGGAAACGCGAAAGCGAAGAACGGCCCGGCAGCCCGCTCCAGCGGGTGGCGGAAACGGAAAACGGATCTGCTAAGCTGGAAACACG
>NZ_JBHUYJ010000105.1:0-27261 GCF_042668715.1 Streptomyces sp. NPDC057271 | reverse complement strand
CGTTCGTGATCGCGCACCGGCTCTCCACCATCAGGGACGCGGACGTGATCCTGGTGATGGAGAACGGCTCGATCGTCGAACAGGGCACGCACGAGAAGCTGTTGGCGGAGGACGGCGCGTACGCGCGGCTGCACGCGGCCCAGTTCGCCCAGGCGGCCTGAGTACGGTGAGGGGATGACCCTCGCATGGACCGTGCTCACCACCACCGACAGCGCCGCCAAGGCGCAGGAACTCGCGCGCGGCGCGGTCGAGGCCCGCCTCGCCGCCTGCGCGCAGATCTCCGGACCGGTCACCTCCGTCTACCACTGGCGGAAGGCGATCGAGACCGAGGAGGAGTGGCAGGTGCTCTTCAAGACGACGGCGGCGCGCTACGAGGAGCTGGAGGCCCACCTCCTCGCCGCACACGACTACGACACGCCCGAGGTCCTCGCCACCGCCGTGGTCGGGGCCTCGGCGGCCTACCTGGCGTGGCTGGAGGCCGAGACGACCGGGCCCGCCGCCGGATGACCGAGCTGCCGTTCTTCGTCTACGGCACGCTGCGGCCGGGCGAGTACAACCACGACCGCTTCCTGCTGGGACGGACGGCCCGGGAGGAGCCGGCCCGGCTCACCGGAGCGCTCCTGCACGACGGGCCCGGATACCCCTACGTGGTGCCGGGCGAGGGCCTGGTCGCGGGCGACCTGGTGACGGCGGCGCCCGGGGCGTACGGCGAACTCCTCGCCCTGCTGGACCGGGTGGAGCTGCCCGCCGGATACGAGCGGGCGGAGCGCGAGGTGGTACGGGTCCGGGACGGGGCGGCCGTCCGGGCCTGGGTCTACTTCGCGGTGCCGGGCACGCCGTACGGACCGCTCATCAGGGGCGGGGACTGGCGGGCTCGACCCGGACCGCGCACGTCTTGAACTCGGGCATCCGGGAGACGGGGTCGAGCGCGGGGTTGGTGAGGGTGTTGGCGCGCCCCTCGCCCGGCCAGTGGAACGGCATGAAGACGGTGTCCGGCCGGATGGCCGTGGTGATCCGCGCGGGCGCGACGGCCCGCCCGCGCCGCGACACGACGGCGACGCGCTCTCCCTCGGCCACGCCGATCCGCTCGGCGAGCCGCGGATGCAACTCCACGAACGCCCCGGGCGCCGCGGCGTTCAGCTCGTCGACGCGCCGTGTCTGCGCGCCGGACTGGTACTGCGCGACGACCCGCCCGGTGGTCAGCACGACGGGATACGCGGCATCGGTCTCCTCGTCGGGACCACGGTGCACCACCGGCACGAACCGCGCCCGCCCGTCGGGCGTGGCGAACCGGTCGAGGAAGAGCCGAGGGCTCCCGGGATGGGGCGGCGCCCCCTCCGCTGGCTCCGGGCAGGGCCAGAAGACGCCGTCCTCCTCGCGGATACGGCGGTAGCTGATGCCGGAGTAGTCCGCCGGGCCGCCGGCGGACGCGCGCCGGAGTTCGTCGAAGACCTCCTCCGGGTCGGTCGGGAAGCCCTTCTCCCAGCCGAGGAGCGCCGCGAGGCCGTGCAGGACCTCCAGGTCCGTGCGGACCCCGTCCGGCGGGGTGATCGCCCGCCGCCGCAGCAGCACCCGGCCCTCCAGGTTGGTCGTCGTCCCCGTCTCCTCCGCCCACTGGGTGACCGGCAGCACCACGTCCGCCAGCTCCGCCGTCTCCGACAGGACCACGTCCGCGACGGCCAGGAAGTCGAGCGAGCGCAGCCGCCCCTCGATGTGCGCGGCGCGCGGCGCCGAGACCACGGGGTTGGACCCCATCAGGAGCAGCGACTTCACCTCGCCGCCCAGCGCGTCCAGGAGTTCGTACGCGCTGCGCCCGGGCCCCGGCAGCGACGCGGGGTCCACCCCCCAGACCCCCGCCACGTGCGCCCGCGCCGCCGGGTCGTCCAGCCTCCGGTAGCCGGGGAGCTGGTCGGCCTTCTGGCCGTGCTCGCGGCCGCCCTGGCCGTTGCCCTGCCCCGTGAGGCACCCGTACCCGCTCAGCGGCCGCCCGGCCCGACCCGTCGCGAGGCAGAGGTTGATCCACGCGCCGACCGTGTCCGTGCCCTTCGACTGCTGCTCCGGGCCGCGCGCGGTGAGCACCATCCCGCTCTCCGCGTCGCAGAACATCCGCATGGCGTCCCGCAGGAGCGGCACCGGCACGCCGGTGATGCGCTCGACCAGTTCCGGCCAGTGCGCCATCGCCCCGGCACGGGCCGCCTCCCACCCCGCCGTGCGTTCCCGGACGAACGCCTCGTCCACCCGCCCCTCGGCGACCACGAGATGGAGCAGGCCGAGGGCGAGCGCGAGGTCGGTGCCGGGGCGGGGCGCGAGGTGGAGGTCGGCCTGCTCGGCGGTGCGGGTGCGGCGAGGGTCGACGACGATCAGCTTCCCGCCGTTCGCCTTCAGCTCGGTGAGGTAGCGCAGCGCCGGCGGCATCGTCTCGGCCAGGTTGGAGCCGACGAGGATCACGCAGCCGGTGCGCGGGACGTCCTCCAGAGGGAAGGGCAGCCCCCGGTCGAGCCCGAACGCCCGCTGGTGCGCGGCCGCGGCGGACGACATGCAGAAGCGCCCGTTGTAGTCGATCTGCGAGGTGCCGAGCACGAGCCGGGCGAACTTGCCCAGCGTGTACGCCTTCTCGTTGGTGAGCCCGCCGCCGCCGAAGACCCCCACGGCATCGGGTCCGTGGTCGACGCGGGTCCGGCGCAGTCCGTCGGCGACGGCGGAGAGTGCCTCCTCCCAGGTGGCCGACTTCAAGGCCCCCGTGTCAGGGCATCGGACCAGGGGCCCGGTCAGCCTGACCCGGGAGGAGAGTACGGCCGGGGCGGTGCGGCCCTTGCCGCACAGCGCGCCCCGGTTGACGGGGAAGTCGGGGCGGTCGACCACCTCCACGGAGCCGTCCGCGGGGCGCAGCCCCATGCCGCACTGGAGGGCGCAGTAGGGGCAGTGCGTGGGGGTGGTGGCAGCCTCGAACATGGGGAAAGCGTGCGTCAGCCGTGTTACGGGAGGAGACAGCCCGCATTACGCCTCCGGTACGTCGGGCTCCGCGGTGGGCCGCCCCGGGGGTGAGGGTCAGCCCGCCGAGGCGAGCGCCTCCGTCACGCCCTTCTCGCGCTCCCCGAGGAAGTGCGGGTCCGGCCGGAGCGTCGCGTCCACGGCCGCCTTGCCCGCGGCGACCAGTTCCCGGACGCCGCCGTAGTAGAAGACGGAGTCGTGGGGTTCGACCACCTTGACGCCGTACGCATCGATTCCGGCCGCTCGGCAGAGGGCGACGGCCCGCCTGATGTGGAAGTCCTGGGTGACGAGGACGGCACGGTCGACCCCGAAGATCTTCTTGGCGCGGACGCAGGAGTCCCAGGTGTCGAAGCCCGCGTAGTCGCTGACGATGTGACGGTCGGGCACTCCCCGCTCGGTGAGGTACGCGCGCATCGCGTCGGGCTCGTCGTACTCGACGCGGCTGTTGTCGCCGGTGACGAGGACGACCTTGACCTTCCCGGCGCGGTAGAGCTCGGCGGCCGTGTCCAGCCGGTGCGCGAGGTACGGCGTCGGCCGCCCCTTCCAGAGGCCGGCGCCGAAGACGACTGCGACGTCCTGCGCGGGGACCTCGGCGGTGGTCCGGAGCCGGCTGTCGGCGACGGCGTGCGTCCAGGTGGCGGGCGCGAGGGCGAGGACGGTGCCCAGCATGACGGCCTGGACGGTGCGGCGGCGGGCCCGCCGGGTGCGGGGCACCAGCGTGACCCGGCGGGGCACGAGCGGAATCCGGAGGAGCCGCGGCGAAACCCGCTTCAGCCGGGCGGGTACGCGTACGCGTCGCATGGACGAACCTCCGTGGATCTTGCCTGCCCCGTCACCCTGTTCGACGCGAATCGGCGCTGCTCGGTTCGCCGCGGCCGTAGAGAAGGGAGGCGAGGGCGGCGCCGAGCAGCGTGCCGAGGAGCTGCGCCCCGACGAATCCCGGCAGCGAGCCGGGGGCTATCCCGGTGGAGGAGTCGGAGAGGGCGCGACCGACGGTCGCCGCCGGGTTGGCGAACGAGCCGGAGGAGGTGAACCAGATCGCCGCCGCGATGTACGCGGCCACGGCGAGCGGTGCGAGCGCGAGGCGGCCGATGCGGCGCAGCGCGAGGACGAGCAGGACGAGCCCCGCGGTGGCGACGGTCTCGCCGAGGAGGAGGTGATGGTCGGAGCGGACCTGGGTGGACCAGGTGCCGGGCGCCCGTCCGAACATCGTCTCGGCGAGCAGCGCGCCGGCGATCGCGCCGACGAGCTGCGCGGCGCAGTAGGCGGCGACCTCGCGTACGCCCGGGGCCCTCGCCTCGCCGCGGCGGGCCCACCACTCGCAGAGGGTCACGGCGGGGTTGAGGTGCCCCCCGGAGAGCGGGCCGAGGAGCGCGATCAGGATGCCGAGGCCGATCGCGGAGGCGAGGGAGTTGGCCAGCAGGCTCACCCCCACGTCCTGGCTGAGGGCCTCGGCGCGGATACCGGAGCCGACGATGACGGTGACGAGGGCGGCGGTCCCCACGAGTTCGGCGGCGACGCGTCTGGAGAGCCGGGGCGGGGCGGTCGGGGTCATTCGCATGGTGGAAAAGATATTCCGCTAGATAAAAGAATGAGGAGGGAAGGGGGGAAGCCGTACGATCCGCAGATGATCACCGAGGCAGCCCTCAACAACGCGGAGTGGTGCGAGGCGATGTGCCGCGCCCACGGCCGCCCGGGGTCCTTCGGGCCACGCGCCTGGACCAACGCGCACCGCACGCCGCCGTACTACCCGGACGCCGTGACGCTCACCGCCGACGCGTCCGTACGGGACGTTCTCGACGGCATCGACCGCCGGGTCCCGGGCGCCTCGGTCAAGGACTCCTTCGCCCGGCTCGACCTGACCGGCGAGGGCTTCCGGCCGCTCTTCGAGGCGAGCTGGATCCACCGGCCCGCCGGAGGTCCGGCCCCGGCCGCGGCGGACGGGACGCGCTGGCGGGCCGTCCGTACCCCGGCGGAACTCGCCGCGTGGGCGGCGGCCTGGAGCGGCGGCGACGCCGACGAGGCCGCGCTCTTCCGCACCGGACTGCTCGCCGACCCCGGGACGACGGTCGTCGGGGGGTACGGGGCGGACGGCCGGATCCTCGGGGGAGCGGTGCTCAGCGAGAGCGGCCGGGTGACCGGCGTCTCCAACCTCTTCACGGCCGGCGACGAAGACCCCTCCGCGACCTGGTCCGGCTGCCTCGGCCTCGTACGGGACGGGCGCGCCGTCGTCGGCTACGAGTCGGGCGACGACCTGCCGCCCGCGCTCGCCGTCGGCTTCGAGGAGATCGGCCCCCTCCGGGTCTGGCTGGCCACCGGCGTCTGACAGCTCCGGCGGGCCGTCCGTGAGCCGGTGGAAAACACTCGTGACGCCCACGCAACGGGGAGGCAACGCGGCGCCGTCAGGATCGGTGCATGACGGACCGGGACAGTACGTTCGACAGCACGGCCGAGCTGCTCGGCACGATCACCACGCGGCTCGGGGAGCGTCTGAGCCAGGTCCGCCCGTTCGACGTCCGGCGCGGCCGCCCCGCCCTCGTCGCCGTGGGCCACGGCAGCCGCGACCCGCGCGCCGCCGCCACCCTCGCCCACCTGGTCGACCGCGTCCGCGAACTCCGCCCCGGACTCGACGTCCGCCTGGCCCACATCGAACTCAACGCCCCGCTGCTGCCGGAGGCCCTCGCCGACATCGCGGCGGGCATCGCGGCCGACGTCACCGGCGACGCCACGGCGGGAGTCCCGGGGCGGGAACCGGCCGCCCCCGGGGCCGTTCTCGTCCCGCTCCTCTTCGGACCCGGCCACCACGTCAAGCACGACCTGCCTGGTGCGGCCGCCGCGCTGCCCGAAGGCCAGGTCCGGACCGCCGCGCCCCTCGGCGCGCATCCGCTGCTCGTCGAGGCCCTCGCCGACCGGCTCGCCGAGGTGGGCTGGACCTCCGCCGAGAGCGCCTCGCGCGCCACCGGTGTCGTCCTCGCCGCGGCCGGATCCCGCGACCCCGAGGGCCTCGCCGCCGTCCGCCGGATCGCCGCCGCCCTGTCCGAGCGGCTCGGCGGTGTGCCCGTCGTCCCCGCGTACGCCTCCGCCGCCACACCCACCGTCCCCGAGGCCGTGCGCGTCCTCGCCGCGCGGGGCCGCCACCGGGTCGCCGTCGCCTCCTGCTTCACCGCCCCCGGTCTCTTCGCCGGCCGCGCCGCCGCCCACGCCCCCTGGATCGCCGCGCCCCCGCTCGGCGACCACCCGGCCCTCGCCCGCCTGATCCTCCACCGCTACGACGAGGCGCTGACCCGCGCCCCACGGAGGGAATTCGCCGTCACCCGCTGACGCCGCCCGCGAGCCGTGGATATTCTGCGGCCGGGGGGTGGATCATGCGCGGTGCCGTCAGGGGCGCATCGCTCGCGGCGATGGCGGCGGCGGTCGCGGTACTGGCCTCGCTGGCCGCCAACGCCGCCACGTCCAGGGAGCGTTGGCCCGGGCAGCTCGACCACATCCGGCAACAGCCCTGGTGGTGGGTGGCCGGCCTCGCCGTCGTCGGCATCCTCGCCGCCGTGGGCGTGGCCTGGCGCCAGGAGCGGACCCACACCGCGGCCACCGACCCACCCCCGCCTCCGCCGCGGGCCGTCCCCGACTGGGTGATCGACCGGGCCGAACGCGCGCGTACGGCCAAGGCCGTCTGCCGCACCCGCCGAGGGCGCGCCGGACGCACGGTGGCCATCACCACCTCCCTGGAGGGCGCGGGCGGCTTCGGCAAGACCGTCCTCGCCGCGGCGGTGGCCGCCAGCCCCCGCGTACGCAGACACTTCCGCGCCCGGATCTACACCGTCACCATCGGGCGCGACGTGCGCGGCCGCGCCGCCGTCGCGGCGAAGGTCGCCGAGGCCACCCGCTTCATCACCGGCGACACGACCACCTTCGACGACCCTGGCCTCGCCGGCGACCACCTCGGGCGCCTCCTCGACCACCGGCCCCCCACCCTGCTCGTCCTGGACGACGTCTGGGACGCCGAGCAGCTCGACCCGTTCCTGAAGGGCGGAGCCCCGTGCGTACGCCTGGTCACCACCCGGGTCCCCGGCGTCCTGCCGCGCGGCACCGAACGGGTGCGGGTCGACCAGATGTCCCCCGACCAGGCCCGCGCCGTCCTGATGTGGGAGCTGCCCGCCCTCCCCGAGACGCTCGTCCGGGACCTGCTGGAGGCCACCGGGCGCTGGGCGCTCCTGCTGCGACTCACCAACCGCCTGATCACCCGTCGGATCGCCACGGGGACGGACCCCGTGGACGCGGCGGCGGAGGCACTCGGCGGGCTCACCGCGAACGGCCCGGCCACCGTGGACGCCGACTCCGCGCCGCTCGACCTGGACGATCCGGCCCGCCGGGCCCTGGCCGTACGGGCCACGGTGGAGGCCGCCACGACCCTGCTCCCGGCCGGCGGAGCCGGGCGGCTCGCGGAGCTCGCGATCTTCGCCGAGGACGAGTCGATCCCCGTGCCGCTGGTCGCCCGCCTGTGGGGGGAGACCGGCGGACTCACCGAGCCGGAGACCCGAGCCCTGTGCGGCGAGCTCGACCGACTGTCCCTGGTCTCGCTCGTCCCCGACCACGGGGGCCGGATCGGCCTCCACGACGTGCTCCGCGACTACCTGCACAAGGAGTTGGGGGAGCCGGCCGTGACCGCCCTGCACGGCACGCTGGCCGACGCCGTCGGTCCGACCCCCTGGGAGCCCGCCGAGGACAGCCGGGGCTACGTCCTGGACCACGCGATCGAGCACCTGCTCGCCGCCGGGCGGACCGCCGAGGCCGCGCGTGTGGCGTGCGACCTGCGCTGGGTGGAGGCCCGACTGCACCAGCGCGGCCCGTTGGCAGCCTGGGCGGACCTGGCCGCCGTCCCCACCGCCACGGCCGCGCGCCTGGCCGACGACCTCACCCGCACCGCCCACCTCCTCACCCCCACCGACCCGCCCGAACTCCTGACGAACGTCCTGCACAGCCGCCTGGAGTCCCTCCCGCTCTGGCGCGACCGCATCGGCGAACGCCGCGCCGGTCCCGGACTCGGGCCGCACCTCCGTAACCTCCGCACGCCGCCGGACCTGCCCGAACCGGCCCTGCTCCGCACCTTCTTCGGCCACACCGGACCGGTGTGGGCCGTGGCGGTCTCCCCGGGCGGTGACTCGCTCGTCACGGTCGGAGCCGACGGCATGGCCCGCGGCCTCGACCCGAACAGCGGCGGCCGACTGGCCGTGGACGTCCGTGGCCAGGGCCGGTTCCGGTCCCTGGCGATGGCCCCGGACGGCACCTGGCTCGCGACCGCCGGCGCCGGCCGCACCGTTCACCTCTGGTCACTCGACCGCGCCACCATGCCGACGAGGACCCTCGGGCCGGTCGGGGAGGACGGCGCGTCGGTCCACGCCCTGGCGATCACCCCCGACGGCACCCGCGTGGTGACGGTCACGGACCGTCATGTGGAGCTCTGGGACGCCGTAAGCGGGGTGCGGCTCGCCGAAGAAAGACGGCTGGCCAGCGCGGCCGCCACCTGCGTGGCCGTCGCTCCGGACGCCACCCTGCTGGCCGTGGGTGGGCGGGTCGGCGCGACGCGGATGTCCGTGGACCTCTCCTCGTACCTGCCGGCCCGGGGAGGTCGAGCGGGCCGGCAGGTGAACGCACTGGCCTACGGGCCGGACGGCGGGTGGTCGGTCGCCGCCTGGGACGACGGCGAACTGCACCTTTGGGACGAGACGGGCTCGCAGGGCTCGGGTGCCACGACCACGATCGAGGCCCACAGGGGCGCCGCCACCGCCCTCGCGGTGTCACCGGACGGCAGGTGGCTGGCGAGCGGCGGCGAGGACGGGACGCTCGCGATCTGGAACCGCGGGCTGCGCACCTGCCGTGCCCGCTACTCGGCCCACCAGGGCGGGGTCCACGCCGTCGCCTTCACACCCGACGGCGAGCGGCTGATCAGCGCGGGGGAGGACGGGTCGGTCAAGATCTGGGACCGCTCCGGACCCGAGCGGTTCCGGTCCGGCGAGGGCGAGGGGATGCGGACCGTCACCGCCGTCGGACACGGCGGACTGCTGGCCGTCGCCCACCGCGACGGAGCGACCCGGCTCGGCGACCCGCTCGGCGACACCTGGCGGAGCCCACTGTCCTCCGGGAACGGAGACGACTACCGGGGGCCGGTCGCCTTCGGCGCGAGCGGCGCCTGGTACGCCGCCGGACACCTGTTCAGGGTGGAGATCGGGAGCGTCGAAGGCCCGCCGGGCGCGCGACCCGTCGTCCTCCGGCTCGGCCACACCGTCTCGGCGCAGGCCCTCGCCGTCGCCCCCGACGGCAGCTGGATCGCCGTCGCCGACTCCGACGGCGCGCTCCAGCTGTGGGACCGTTCCACCGAGCGGCGGACCGCCCTCCTGCCACGCCCCCCGGGCTCGGTCGGCCGGGCGCACACGGTGGTCATCGCGCCGGACGGCACCTGGCTGGCCGTGGCGCGCAACCGGTCCAGCTCCGGCTCCGACGGGGCGGAGTCGTCGGTGCACGTGTTCCGGCCCGCGCCGGGCCGGCGGTCGGCCGAGGGGCACCTCGACCTCCCGCACGACGGCAGGATCACCGCCCTCGCCGTCACCCCCGACGGCACCCGCCTCCTCACCGCCTCCACCACCGGAGCCCTCACCCACTGGGACCCCCGTACCGGCGAGCCCCTCGCCACCCACACCGACCCCGACGGCCCGGTGAACGGACTCTCCGTCTCACCGGACGGGAAGTGGATCGCCACCGCCGGCGCCATGCTCCGCGTCCGGGATGCTGCCACCGGCCGTACCGTCGCCGCCGTCCGCGCCGAGACGGCCATGACCTCCTGCGCCTGGCTCCCCGACGGGAGCGGACTCGTCGCGGTCGGCGAACGCGGCCTGTACTCTTTCGAGTTCCTGCCCTGACGCCCCGTCTCCGGTCCGTCCTCGCCCCGGTTGTCCGTCGCGCCGGTTACCTTCGGTGCATGGAAGGCTTCACGGACACCCCTGGCATCACGGACACCCCCGGCTACGACGACAACGCCACCGAGCGCTGGGCCGCCGAGCCCGACAAGCGGCCCGGTCGGACCGCCTTCCAGCGGGACCGGGCGCGGGTGCTGCACTCCAGCGCCCTGCGCAGACTCGCCGGCAAGACCCAGGTCGTCACCCCCGGCTCGCTCAGTCACGCCTGGGACGCCAGCCCCCGCACCCGGCTCACCCACTCCCTGGAGTGCGCCCAGGTCGGGCGCGAGCTCGGCGCCGCGCTCGGCTGCGACCCCGATCTCGTCGAGGCCGCCTGCCTCGCCCACGACATGGGCCACCCGCCCTTCGGGCACAACGGAGAGGTCGCGCTCAACGACTTCGCCAAGGACTGCGGCGGCTTCGAGGGCAACGCCCAGTCGCTGCGGCTGCTCACCCGGATCGAGCCGAAGCGGTTCATCGCCGACTCCGCCACCGGCCGCCCCGTCAGCGTCGGCCTCAACCTCACCCGTGCAGCGCTCGACGCCGCCACCAAGTACCCCTGGCCGCGCGGCGGGCACCCCGAGAACCCCGACTCGCCGAAGTTCGGTGTGTACGAGGACGACCTGCCCGTCTTCGAGTGGGCCCGCCAGGGCGCCCCCGCGCACCGCAAGTGCTTCGAGGCGCAGGTCATGGACTGGTCCGACGACGTGGCCTATTCGGTCCACGACTTCGAGGACGGCCTGCACGCCGGCCACATCGACCCGAACATGCTCTTCGCCGAGCCCGAGCGCGCCGACATCTGGGCCGTCGCCATCGGCCGGTACGTACCGCACGACACCGATCCGCAGGAGCTCGCCGAGGCCCTCGACCGCCTCGTCGACCAGGACTGGTGGCCGCACGGCTACGACGGATCGGCCGTCGCCCAGGCCCGTCTCAAGGACGCCACCAGCCAGCTGATCGGCCGCTTCTGCCTCGCCGCCGAGGGCGCCACCCGTCAGGCGTACGGGAGCGGCCGGCTGACCCGCTACGGAGCGGAACTCGTCGTCCCCCGCGAGACCCGCAACGAATGCGCCGTCCTCAAGGCCGTGGCCGACCGGTACGTGATGCAGCGCGCCGAGCAGGAGGCGCTCCGCGCCGACCAGCGCATCATCCTCGCCGAACTCGCCGAGGCGCTCACCGCCCGCGCCCCCGAGGGCCTCGACCCGCAGTTCCGGGCCTTCTTCGACGCGGCGGACGACGACAGGTCACGCAAGCGGGTGATCATCGACCAGATCGCCTCCCTCACGGACGCCTCCGCCGGCACCCTGCACGCCCGCCTCAGGCCCCCCCGCCCCTGAGGGGTGCCCACCCCAGAGCCCCCCGCCTCGGGCCCCCCCGCCCCTGAGGGGTGCCCACCCCAGAGGGTGTCCGGCGCCCGCCCTCTTTCGCCATCACGCTCCGTGCGGGACGCTCGGCGGAGCGCCCGAGGCGGTACGGCTCGCCGAACGCCCGGAGGCGTAGCGTGGAAGCGGACGCAACGAGGAGGCATCAAGTGGTCGACGCAGATCAGACCTTCGTCATCGTCGGCGGGGGACTGGCCGGGGCCAAGGCGGCGGAGACGCTCCGCTCCGAGGGGTTCACCGGCCGCGTGATCCTCATCGGCGACGAGCGCGACCACCCCTACGAACGCCCACCGCTCTCCAAGGGCTATCTGGCCGGCAAGGAGGCGCGGGAGACCGTCTTCGTGCACGAACCCGCCTGGTACGCCCGCGCCGAGGTCGAGCTCCACCTCGGGCAGCCCGTCACCGCCGTCGACCGCGAGGCCCGCACCGTACGCCTCGGCGACGGCACCACCATCCGCTACGACCGGCTGCTGCTCGCCACCGGATCCGAGCCGCGCCGCCTCGACATCCCCGGCACGGGACTCGCGGGCGTCCACCATCTGCGCAGGCTCGCCCACGCCGACCGGCTGCGCCAGGTCCTGGCCGCCCTCGGCCGGGACAACGGCCATCTGGTGATCGCGGGCGGCGGCTGGATCGGCCTGGAGGTCGCCGCCGCGGCCCGCGGCTACGGCGCCGAGGTCACCGTCGTCGAGTCCGAGCCCACCCCGCTCCATCAGGTCCTCGGCCCCGAGCTCGGCCAGCTCTTCGCCGATCTCCACGCCGAGCACGGCGTCCGCCTGGTCTTCGGCGCGCGGCTCACCGAGATCGTCGGCCAGGACGGCATGGTCCTGGCCGTCCGCACCGACGACGGCGAGGAGCACCCCGCCCACGCCGTCCTCGCCGCGATCGGCGCCGCCCCGCGCACCGCCCTCGCCGAGGCCGCCGGGCTCGACCTCGTCGACCGTGCCCACGGCGGCGGCGTCGCCGTCGACGAGTCGCTGCGCACCTCCGACCCCGACATCTTCGCGGCCGGTGACGTCGCCGCCGCCGCCCACCCGCTCCTGCACACCCGGCTCCGCGTCGAGCACTGGGCCAACGCCCTCAACGGCGGCCCGGCCGCCGCCCGCGCCATGCTCGGACAGCACGTCTCGTACGACCGGGTCCCGTACTTCTTCTCCGACCAGTACGACCTGGGCATGGAGTACTCGGGCTGGGCCCCGCCCGGCTCGTACGACCAGGTCGTGCTGCGCGGCGACGTCGGCAAGCGGCAGTTCATCGCGTTCTGGCTCAAGGACCGCACGGTGCTCGCCGGGATGAACGTGAATGTGTGGGACGTCACAGAGCCCATCCAGCGGCTCATCCGCGCCCAGTCCCCGGTGGACACCGACGCCCTCGCGGACCCGTCCGTCCCCCTGGAGAGCCTGATCTGAGGAGACCGGCGCGGCCGGCGGCGTCCTCCTGGGGGAGGACCCGCCCGCCCGCCCGTAGAATTCATGCGTGGCAGGCAGGATCAACGATGACGACGTGAAGGCGGTACGGGACGCGGTCCCGATCGACGCCGTCGTGTCCGAGTACCTGCAGCTCCGCAACGCCGGCGGTGGCAACCTCAAGGGCCTGTGCCCCTTCCACGACGAGAAGTCGCCCTCCTTCCAGGTCAGCCCGAGCAAGGGTCTGTTCCACTGCTTCGGCTGCCAGGAGGGCGGCGACACCATCGCCTTCGTGATGAAGATCGACCACCTCTCCTTCTCGGAGACGGTCGAGCGCCTCGCCGCCAAGGCGGGCATCACCCTGCGGTACGAAGAGGGCGGCTACAACCCGGGTCACCAGCGGGGCGAGCGCATCCGCCTGGTCGAGGCGCACAAGGCCGCCGCCCAGTACTACATCGACCAACTCGACTCGCCCGAGGCCGAGATCGGACGGAAGTTCCTCGCCGAGCGCGGCTTCGACCAGGCCGCCGCCGCGCACTTCGGCGTCGGCTACTCCCCGGCCGGCTGGGACCACCTCACCCGCTTCCTGCGCGGCAAGGGCTTCTCCGACAAGGAGCTGATCCTCTCGGGGCTCTCGCAGGACGGCCGTCGCGGCCCCATCGACCGCTTCCGCGGCCGGCTCATGTGGCCCATCCGGGACGTCGGCGGCGACGTCGTCGGCTTCGGCGCGCGCAAGCTCCGCGAGGACGACAACGGGCCCAAGTACCTGAACACGCCCGAGACGCCGATCTACAAGAAGTCGCAGGTGCTCTACGGCATCGACCTGGCGAAGAAGGACATCGCCAAGGTCAGCCGGGCCGTCGTCGTCGAGGGCTATACCGACGTCATGGCCTGCCACCTCGCCGGGGTCACCACGGCCATCGCGACCTGCGGCACCGCGTTCGGCGGCGACCACATCAAAATCCTCCGCCGACTCCTGATGGACAACGGCTCGGCCCGTGTCATCTTCACCTTCGACGGCGACGCGGCCGGCCAGAAGGCCGCCCTGCGCGCCTTCGAGGACGACCAGAAGTTCGCCGCCGAGACGTACATCGCGATCGCCCCCGACGGCATGGACCCCTGCGAGCTGCGGCTCGCCAAGGGCGACCAGGCCGTCGCCGAGCTGGTGGAGCCGCGCACCCCGCTCTTCGAGTTCGCGCTGCGCCAGATCGTGAAGCGGTACGACCTGGAGACGCCGGCGGGCCGGGCGGCCGCCCTCGACGAGGCCGCGCCGATCGTCGCCCGGATCAAGAACATCGCCTCCCAGCACGAGGTCGCCGTCCAGCTCGCGGGCATGCTCGGCATCCTCGACACCCAGTTCGTGGTCAGGCGCGTCGGCCAGATCGCCCGCTGGCAGCGCGACCGGGGCGGCAGGGGCGCCCCCGGGCCGGCGGCCCCGCAGCACGGGGGTGCCGCCCGCGCTCGAAGGGCCACGGGGGACTACAACGCGCCGGCGCCTTCGGCCGCCCCTTCCGGGCCCGCGCTCAACCTGCGCAGCCCCGCGCACCGCACCGAGCGCGAACTGCTCAAGCTGGCCCTCCAGCGCCCCGAGCTGGTCTCCCCGGCCTTCGACGCCTACGGCGTCGACGAGTTCACCGCCCCGCCCTACGCGGCCGTCCGCCAGTGCGTCCAGGACGCGGGCGGTGCCACGGGCGCCCCCGACGACTACCTGTCCGCCGTACGCGAGGCCGCCCCCGACGACACGGTCCGCGCGCTCGTCACCGAACTCGCCGTCGAGACGATCTTCGCCAAGGTCGTCGACGAGGTCTACGCCGGCGCCCAGCTCGTCTCGGTCCGCCTGCGGGCCGTCGACCGCCGCGTCCGCGACATCCAGGGCAGCCTGGCCCGCCTCGGCACCCATGGCGACCCCGCGCAACTGGCCGCCGTGCAGAACGAGTTGTGGGTCCTCACCCAGTACGCCCAGTCGCTGCGCACCAACGGCGCCGACGCGCTCTGACGTTCGGTCACCTCGCGAACTCAAAAAGTCACCGCACGCCCCTCGTGGCGGTGATGTGTCGTACCCCACACTGGGGGCGGTGCCTGAGCCCCCGGAGCACCGGCAGCGATCACCCTGGAGGTCGCCCCCGTGCAGACCCAGACCCTGTCCCCGACGGATCTCGTGCCCGGGCAGCGCCCGGCCGTCCACCACCCGGAGGCCCCGGCCTCTGCCGAGCCGGCCGACCTGCCCGAGCCCGCCGAGTTCGTGGACGACACACCCGAACCGGAGCCGGTACCGCGCCGGGTCGACCTGGGCGGTAACGGGCCCTCCTCCGACCTGTTCCGCCAGTACCTGCGGGAGATCGGCCGCGTTCCGCTGCTCACCGCCGCCGAGGAGGTCGAGCTCGCCCGCCGTGTCGAGGCCGGGCTCTTCGCCGAGGTGAAGCTGGCAAGCACCCCCGATCTGGACTCCCGGCTGGCGCTCGACCTGGACCGGCTCGTCGTCCTCGGCCGGATGGCCAAGCGCCGGCTCATCGAGGCCAATCTGCGGCTCGTCGTCTCCGTCGCCAAGCGGTACGTCGGACGCGGACTGACCATGCTCGACCTGGTCCAGGAGGGGAACCTGGGACTGATCCGGGCCGTGGAGAAGTTCGACTACGCGCGGGGCTACAAGTTCTCGACGTACGCGACCTGGTGGATCCGTCAGGCGATGTCCCGGGCCCTCGCCGACCAGGCCCGGACCATCCGCGTCCCCGTCCATGTCGTCGAACTGATCAACCGGGTGATCCGGGTCCAGCGCCGCATGCTCCAGGAACGCGGCTACGAACCCACCCCCGAAGAGGTCGCCGCCCAGCTCGACCTGGCCCCCGAACGGGTCGGCGAAGTGCTGCGCCTCGCCCAGGAGCCGGTCTCCCTGCACGCCCCCGTCGGCGAGGAGGACGACGTCGCGCTCGGCGACCTCATCGAGGACGGCGACGCCACGAGCCCTGTGGAGTCGGCGGCCTTCCTGCTCCTGCGCGAGCATCTGGAGGCCGTCCTCTCCACCCTCGGCGAGCGCGAACGCAAGGTGGTCCAGCTCCGCTACGGCCTGGACGACGGCAGGCCCCGCACCCTGGAGGAGATCGGCCGGCTCTTCGGCGTGACGCGCGAACGCATCCGCCAGATCGAGTCGAAGACCCTCAACAAGCTGCGGGACCACGCCTTCGCCGACCAACTGCGCGGCTATCTCGACTAGGGTTCCCGCACGGGCGCCGCACCCGGGACGGGGTCCCGGAGGCCGCACACCGGGGCGGCCCTCTCAGCAGGGGTCCCGCCACGTGTCCAGATCCAGGCGCTTGCGCATCGACGACAGCCCCAGGGCTTGGGAGTCCCCGCAGAACTCCTCGGTCCGCTCCTCGTACTCCACGTGGAACACGGCCTTCCCCGCCGCCACGAACGGCGCCAGCCGCTCGCACTCGTCGAACTCCGCGCACTCCTCGTTCACCGCGAAGTCGAAGTGGTGCACCAGCACCGGGATCTGCGCCAGGTCGTTCTTCAGGCCCACCGCCAGACCGCGGGCGTGCGCGATCTCGGCGATCATCAGGTTGTAGCGCAGCTGGTCGTCGGCGGTGAGAGGGAACCCGGTGTCGTTGGCGTACCCCTCCAGCAGGTCCGGCTCTACGGCGTCGAAGCCCTTGTCCCGGCACATGTCGAAGCGGCGCTCCATCAGCGGCCGCAGGACGTCCGTGCGCCTGATGTCCAGCCACCGCTCGCCGTGCCACCCGTTGGGCGAGCCCAGCACGGAGCGGGGGAAGGACTTCTGGTCGGGCCGGTAGTCCTCCCAGGCACCGGCGTTGATGTAGCAGATGACCCGCCGCCCGTCCCGCTTCAGGCGGGCCACGTCGGCCGCGGAGTTCTCGAAGCCGTCGATGTCGTAGACCGGCACGTCCACCGACGGGTCGACCCGCCCGTCCAACTGCCACTGCCAGGCGAGCCCCGGCCGGGGCTGCCAGCGCCCTCCCGGCCCCGAGGACGACGCGCCCGGACCGGGCGTGCCCGTCGTACCCCCCGGTGACGGGGCGGAGGCCGACGCGGACGACGACCTCCCCGGCGAGGCCGTGCCCGTCGGCGGCCCGGCGGAGGCCGACGGCGTTGGGGAGGAGCGGTCCGGACCGCGGGCACCCGGTTCGCCGCCGCCCGAGGAGCACCCCGCGGCCGCCAGGACCAGCAGCGCCACCAGCGTGTGGCCCGCCCCGCGCCTCACCGCTCGGCTCCCGCGAGCGCGGGGGTGAGGTCCGCCCAGGGGTTGGGCAGATCGCCGGTGACCGGACCGGTGACGGCCGCCCCCCGGGTGCGCGCCGTGCGCACCGCCAGCGGCACCAGAGCCTCCGGCACGCCGTACACCAGGTGGCAGAAGCGCTCCGGTGCCTGACGGACGGTCCAGTCGGGCCGGCTGAACGCGGACACGTAGGTGCTCCAGTGGCCCTCGAACGTGACGGTGAGGTCGGCGGCCCGCGCGTACCCGGGCGCCGGGTGCACACCGGGGTTGATCACGATCGGCGACGCGCCGAGCCTGCGGATCCTGCGGACCAGGCGTCGGCAGGCCGGGAGTTCCGGCGCGCCCGAGGTCACCTGGTCGAGGAAGCAGCCGTCCGCGGCGTACCAGTCCCGGTAGCGGGCGACCTCCTCCGCGACCGTGTCCTCCGGGCGGCGGCCGTAGCCGCTGTCCACATAGCCGAGGACCCGGGCGCCGCGCGCACGCAGCGCCTTCGCGGCCGCCGCGTACGCCGGGTCGGGCTCCTCGCCCGGCCCGCTCGCGGGGTTCAGTATCACCGCCCAGGTGCGGCCCGCGGCCGTGATGAGCCGGTGCCAGGCGCCCGGATCCTCGGCCGGATGGACGTAGAGGGGGATCAGCAGGCTCACGGCGTGCCGTCCGGGACGGCACCGGCGGCCACCGCGGCGCCGCCCTCCCGCCACAGGGCGGCCACCGAGTCCTGAAGGGTGTGCGCGGGCCGCCAGCCGAGCGCCTTCTCGGCGGCGCCGATGTCGGAGCACTGCCAGGACACCCCGCCGGAGCGGGCCGATCCGCCGTTCTGCTCCACCACCCGGCCCCGGAATCCGGCGGCCCGCACCAGCCCCTGCACCAGCTCCCGTACGGGGACCGCCCCGCCGCCGCCGATGTTCAGCACGCCCGGGAGCGGCCCGGGGACCGTCGCCGCGAGCAGCGACGCCCGGGCGACGTCCCGCACGTCCACGAAGTCCCGGTACGGGGACAGGTCCCCGAGCCGGAGCTCCGCGTCCGGGCCCCCGCCGGCCGACCGCAGCAGCCCGACCACCCGCCCCGGCAGGCCCGCGGCCGGAGCCCCCGGGCCGACCGGATTGCC
Organism: Streptomyces sp. NPDC057271; assembly: GCF_042668715.1. Taxonomy (NCBI): domain Bacteria; kingdom Bacillati; phylum Actinomycetota; class Actinomycetes; order Kitasatosporales; family Streptomycetaceae; genus Streptomyces; species Streptomyces sp. NPDC057271. The sequence continues at coordinate 9,193 of NZ_JBHUYJ010000105.1, read as the reverse complement.
CACCCTCAGCACGACCGCGTCCAGGCCCGACGCGGTCACCGCCGCCGTGCCGGCGAGCTTGGTGGCGCCGTACGGGGTGGCGGGAGCGGCCTGGGCCGTCTCCGCCACCCGTACCCCCTCGGTGCCCGGGCCGTACTCGGCCGCGGAACCGAGGTGGACGAGCCGGGCCCCCGGGGCCGCGGCCCGCAGGGCCGCGCACAGCACGGCCGGGCCCCGGGCGTTCACCTCCGCCAGGGTCACGGCGTCGCCGCCCACCGCCCCCGCGCAGTTGACCACCGCGTCGGGTGCGACGTCGGCGAGAATCCCCGCCAGGCGGTCGGGGGAGACGGTGGCGAGGTCGACGCCGACGTCGGCGGCGGGCGAGCGTCCGCCGCCGATCACGGCCACGTCCGGTGTACGGCGCAGCAGATCGGTGACGTGTCCGCCCAGATATCCGGTGAAGCCCAGGACGAGGATGCGCATGGCGGTGGCTCAGGCTCCCTTGAGCAGCAGTGACTTGCGGCTGGTGAACTCGGCGTTGGCCCGGTCGTAGTCGTCGGGGCGCCCTATGTCGAGCCAGTAGCCGTCGAACGCGTAGGCGTGCGGGGGGTTCTCCGCCTTCAGCAGGTCCAGCACCAGCTCGTCGAAGCCGAGCGGGAGGCCGGGGGTGTAGCTGTCGAGCGTGGCCCGGGAGAGGCCGTAGACCCCCATGGAGACGCGGTAGTCCAGGCTCGGCTTCTCGGTGAATCCGACGACCCGCCGGTCGTCGGTGGTCAGCACGCCGAAGTCGATGCGGACCTGGCGGCAGTAGGTCGCGATGGTCAGCGGTGCTCCGGAGTCGGTGTGCCGGCCCAGCACGTCCGCGTAGTCGAGGTCGGTGAGGACGTCGCCGTTCATGACGAGGAAGTGCTCGGGGAGGCGGTCGCGCAGGTTCAGCAGCGGGCCCATGGTGCCCAGCGGGCTTTCCTCGGTGGCGTAGTCGATGGCCATGCCCCACTGGGACCCGTCGCCGACGTACGCCCGGATGATCTCCCCCAGGTGCCCGATGGCGAGGGTACAGCTGCGGAATCCGGCCGCGGCGAGCTGCCGCAGCACGATCTCCAGGATCGCGTGCTGGTCGCCGATGGGTACCAGCGGCTTCGGCAGTGCGGTGGTGTACGGCCGCAGCCGGACACCCTTGCCTCCCGCCAGGATCACTGCATGCACAGGCTTCTCCTTCGTGGTGTCCGAACGGTCAGATGTTGTAGATGTCGGTCTTGTAGCGGGCCAGGTTCGCCGGGTCGCGGAAGAACTCCACGGTGTGGGCGAGACCCTGCTCCAGGTCGTGCGCCGGCGCCCAGCCGGTGGTCTCCCGCAGCCGCGTGGCGTCGGCCACCAGGCGCATCACCTCGGAGTCGGCCGGGCGTACGCGCTCGGCGTCCGTGCGGACGTCGACCGGGGTGTCCATGACCTTCCCGATGAGCGTCACCAGGTCGCCGACGGAGATCTCGCCCCCGGTGCCGGCGTTGAAGGTCCGGCCGACGACCCGCTCGGCCTCGGCCGTGCCGACCGCCAGGAAGGCCTGGGCCGTGTCCCGGACGAAGGTGAAGTCCCGCGTGGGGCGCAGGTCGCCGAGCGTGATGGTCCGCGCGCCCGCGGCGAGCTGGCCGATCACCGTGGGGATCACGGCCCGCATCGACTGGCGGGGGCCGAAGGTGTTGAACGGGCGGAGCGTGACCACCGGGGTACCGAAGCTCGCGTGGTAGCTGTCCGCGAGCCGGTCGCCGCCCGCCTTCGAGGCCGCGTACGGGGACTGGGTGTTGATCGGGTGGTCCTCGGTGATGGGGACCGTCTGCGCGGTGCCGTAGGTCTCGCTGGTCGAGGTGTGCACCAGGCGCGGCGTGTCGAGGGCGCGCACCGCCTCCAGCACGTTCAGAGTGCCGGTGACGTTGGTGTCCACGTAGCTGTGCGGCGCCTGGTACGAGTACGGGATCGCGATGAGCGCGGCGAGGTGGTAGACGCACTCCGCCCCTTCGGCGAGGGCACGCACCGAGCCCGGGTCGCGCACGTCTCCCAGGACGATCTCCACCTCCGGGAGCACATCGGGGGAGAGGGTCTCCAGCCAGCCGTAGGAGGAGAAGGAGTTGTACTGCGCCATGGCTCTGACGCGGTAGCCCGCGGCGACGAGCGCCTCGGTCAGGTGGGAGCCGATGAATCCTTCGGCTCCGGTGACGGCGGCGAGTGGTGCGGAGGTCAACACGAGTCCTTTCGGTCGGTGGTTCGAGGAACGGTCTTGCGGGGTGCGGGGTGCGGGGTGCGGGGTGCGGGGTGCGGGGCGGGGCCCGCGGGTGCCCCCCGCCGGTGCGGGACCGCCGCGTCGGCGGTCCCGGTGTGCAGGTCAGGTGTGGGCGGCGGGCCGGCCGAGCCGGCTCAGCACCCAGGCGACCAGGACGAGCGAGGCCGCCCCGCAGCTCGCGGGGAGCAGCAGGGGGTGCGGCGGAACGGGGGTCAGGGCCGGGACCGCCACCGTGCTCGCCGCCGCCAGGCACACCAGGGCGGGTGGCCAGGCGATCCCGAACGCCTGGAGGAGCAGGGCGCACCACAGGGTGGCGCCGAGCGCCAGCACGGTGGCCGGGTCGGCTCCGACCAGCACGGCGCCCGGGAGCAGGGGCAGCAGGTAGCCGCCCAGGCAGAGCAGCAGGACGCCCGCCGAGCGGCGGCGGAACCCGGACGGCGTGGAGGCCGACCGCAGTGCCGCCACGGACAGCCCCCGGTAGCGGTAGAGCAGCCACTCCGCCGGGCCCATGCTCACGGTGAGGACGATCACCGCGAAGGGCTCCGTGCGGCCCTCGCTCAGCACGAGCGTTCCCGCGGCGAGCCCGAACAGCCCGTAGGGGACGGACAGCAGGGCTCGGGGCCGCGCCGCGTGCGCGGCGGCGGGCGCCGCCAGCGCCCGGGACAGGGCGAAGGCCGCGGCGGCGACCGTGGCGGCCACCGTCGCCAGGGGCACCGCGATCCGCACGGCGTCGGCGGCGTCCCACCACACCAGGGCCGCGGCACCGGCGACCAGCGGGGTGAGTGCCGCCAGGAGCAGCTTCTCCCGGCCCAGTACCAGGAGCACGCCCGCGCACGCGAGGTAGACCGACTGCGCGGCGGCGAAGGCGGCCGACGGTCCCGGCCCGGCGACGGCGAGTCCCGCCGCGGTGGCCAGGGCGGCCCCGGCCGACGCACCGAGCATCAGGGTCCGGCCGGCCTCCCGGCGGCCGTCGGCGAGCCGCAGGTAGGCGCGGTGGCCCAGCGCCTGTCCGAAGGCCCAGGAGACGAGCCCGGCCGTGACCAGCGCGGGGACGGCGTCGGTGCCCTGCCACAGCGGGGCGGTCAGCAGGTGGGCGAGGCCCGGCAGCGCGAACAGCGCACCGCGCAGGGCACAGCGCAGATGGTCCGGGCGCCAGGGGTCCCCGGGCGCCTGCGGTTCCGGGAAGGTCCGCGGCACCCGCTGGTAGAGGGCGTCCGCGAGCGCGAACAGGTCCTTCTTGCCGTACCGTTCGCGGATCACGTCAGCCGTGAGCCCTTCGGACTCCAGCATCGCCGCGATCTCGTAGGAGTGGACGGCGGGGCCCAGGGCCTCGGTCATCTCGGCGGCGAGACGGTCTATCTCCTGCTCGCTCCCCCTCATCCGGGGCAGCCGCAGTGCCAGGGTGCGCTGGTCGCCCAGGCGTAACGTCAGCGTGTCCTCCCCGGTGCGGGGCTCCAGGGGCAGCGGTCCGCTCATCCGGCCATACCCGCCGTTCCGGCGGCGGGTATCCGCTCCCGCCCGACGGCCGCGAGCAGCGCGACCGGCTCGGCCGCGGCGCGTCGGCGCGGCAGGGGTGCGCGGCGGTCCGCGAGCTCCTGGTAGATCTCCCGGAAGGCGTCGATCGTCTGACGCAGTGTGAACTGCTCGATGACGCGCAGCCGCGCCGCCTCGCCCATGCGTCGCCGGCGCTCGGGGTTGCCGAGGAGCTCCAGCGCCGCGTCCGCCATCGCCTGCGGATCGCGAGGGGGGACGACGAGTCCGGCTTCCCCGACGGCCTCGCGCACGCCGCCCACGTCGGTGGAGACCGTGGCGCGGCCGCAGGACATGGCTTCGATCAGGGTGAAGGGGAAGCCCTCGCTGATGCTTGACAGCATCACGACCGAACCGGCGGCGTAGGCGTCGGTGATGTCCTCCACCCGGCCCTCGAACCGGACGGCCTCGGCGTGCCCGAGCGAGGCGGCGAGCGCTTCGCAGCGCTCGCGGTAGGCCTCGCCGCCGCGGGGAGTCCCCCCGAACAGCCGCAGGGTCACCTCCGGTTGCTTCTCCCGGACGAGGGCGAAGGCGCGGATCAGGGTCTCCAGGTCCTTGATCGGGTCGACCCGGCCCGCCCAGCTGAGCACGGGTTCGTCGGGTTCCGGCCCGGCCGGCGGGAAGGCCGAGGGGTCGACTCCGTTGTAGACGGTGCGGATCAGGCTCGGGTCGGCACCGCCCTGCTCCTCCCACAGCCGGTTGTAGCGGTTGCCCGGGGTGATGAGTGCCGCGCGGCGGTAGGTCTCCTCCGCGAGCAGCCGGAAGAAGCCGAGCACGACGGCCTTGACGGGCCAGCGGTAGGGGGCCGTGCGGTAGCCGAGGTAGCGCTCGCGGAGGTAGACGCCATGCTCGGTGAGCAGCAGCGGCACACCGTGGCGTTCGAGCCCGGCGAGACCGGGCAGCACGGCGACCCCGCCGCTGACGGCGTGCGACACGCCGTGCCGGGGCGCCTCGGCCGCCAGCGGCCGCAGGGCGTGCTCCAGCAGGCTGGTGGCGGTGATGGCGTCGTGCAGGTTGGGGCGCGCCTCGCGGACTATCAGGCCTGGACGGTTCCATACGGAGGCCAGGACGTCGAGGGCGCGGTCGCCCCTGAGGAAGGGGCTGAGCAGTCCGTCCGCCGCCGCGTCCGCCAGGGTGTGGAGCGCCGGGGCGAACCCGTCCTCCGCGCAGGGGTCGAGCAGCGCGGTCACGAAGCGCTCGTAGGCCTGGGCGATCCGGCGTTCGCGGCGCCCCACGGGGGGCCGACCGCCGGGGGCCGGGCCCCACATGGGCGCCGAGCGGACCCGGGTGACGTGAGGGGGCAGCTCCCACACGACCGGCTCGCGGCCGGTGCCGGTGACGGCCAGGACGTCGAAGGCGACGTCCGGCATGCCGGTGACGATCTGGTCGCACCAGACGCTCACACCGCCGTGGCTGTGCGGGTAGGTGCCTTCGGTGAGCAGGGTGACGTGCGTCGCGCCGGAGTGGCGCGGGCCGTGGATAGCGTGCATGGGTGTGGCTCCGCCGTCGAGGGCTGGACAGAGGCGTGCGGGTGCTGGGGGGGGGGACCAGGGGAGGGAACGGGGCGGTGCGCTTTCCTGGGGGGGGGGGGAAGGCCCGGGGGGGGCCGCGGGGCCAGGGGGGGCGCTGCGGGGGGGGGGGGGGGGGGGGGGGGGGGGGGGGTTTTCTGCTCCCCCCCCCTCCCCCCCCCCGCGGCACGCTCAGCTCTCGGGCGAGTAGGGCACCTGCCGGGTGACGCCGGCGGGTACGGGGACGTCCGGGGCGGTGCCGGAGGGCTCCGGGGAGGAACCGCTCTCGGGGGCGGCGGCCGGGGCGGCGGCCCCGGGGACGTCCAGGGTGAGGGACCCGGCGGTGCCGGTGGCCCAGCCGGAGACCTGCCCGGCGTAGGGGCTGCCGAAGGCGGCGGTCCCGTTCTGCGTCCCGGCGGGCATGGTCGCGGTGACCGCGAGGTCCGCGGGGGTCTGCACGGTGACGGTGCGGCCGATCCGGTAGGCGCTGACCTGCCCGGCGGCGACGGCCGAGCGCCACGCGGCACGGCGCTCCTGCTCCACGCCGATGTCCTTCATCCGCAGGTTGACGACCGGGGCGCTGTCCGCGAACAGGCCCGCGTAGGTGTCGAGGACGCCGTCGAGTACCGGGTAGGCGATGCGGTCCTCGGCGAGGTTCGACTGGTGGATGAAGTGCGGCTTGGGGTCGTTGGCGATCACGTGGCCGAAGGCGATCCTGGTCTCCAGGGGCACGATGTGGTCGCCGTAGCCCGTGGAGAGGTCGAGGGGAGCCGGGAGGCAGGTGGTCGTCTCGGGGTAGTCCTCGCAGATGCCGCTGCCGCCCTGGGCCCGGCTGGTGTAGATCCAGTTGTACTCGTCGACCTGCTCGGCGGCGCGGCCCGCGTTGTAGAACACGTTCATCGGGTAGCGCGCGACGGTGAGCGCCGGGCCGACCTGGCGCAGCTGCGGGTCGCGCGAGTTGTCGGACGCGAGCCAGGTGACCGCGTTGTCGCCGAGGGCGAGCGCCAGGTTCGGGTTGTCCTGCGGCTGCTGCGGCGTCACCTTCAGGCCGGAGTGCTCACCCGTGACCAGCTCGTCGTCCTCCAGCGGAAGGCCGGCGACGTCGCCCCAGACGCGGTTGGTGGCGATCTCGTCGGAGATGTCGTTGCGGCTCACCCAGACGGTGTCGCCGCCCGGGGTGGTCTCGCACCGCCACGGGACCACGGTGGTGTCCTGCACGCAGCCGAGGAAGGCGTGGGTGTAGGTGTGGTTGATCCAGCGGAACTCGTTGCGCTTCGCGATCAGCCGGTCGGCCAGGGTGTCCTCGCCGTTGTTGTCCTCGCGGTGGTCGACGCTGCCGGCGCCGTTGTAGGCGAGGTCGAGGGTGAACTGCTTGGCGTCCTGCCACGTGGTGGCGTGGTCGACGTCGGCGGCGGTCATCCGGATCGGGTCGGGCTGCACGCTGCTGTCGGTGCAGTCCACGTCGCCGGGGGTGCAGTTGAGCTCGGAGTTCCAGCGGTCGTCCGCGGCGAACACGTCGTCGACGTGGACGGCGAAGTAGTTGCGGGAGGCCCCCAGGTGCACGCCGTCGGTCATCCACTCCACGATGCCGCGGGCGAGCAGGCGGAACTGCTGCTGGTACTGGTTGTAGACGAAGGTGACGACCAGCTCGCGCCGCCCGTCGTGGCGGTACTCGCCGACCAGGGAGCCGCGGGTGGTCCGGCCCGGGATCGGGGCGTCGACGTAGGTGGTGAAGTCGGCGCCCGCGACGGGCGTGGACAGGAAGGCGTAACTCTCGCCGACGTCGGGCGAGTTGTCCTCGAAGGGCACCGCGCCGTCGAGGTAGGCGAAGGGGCCCGCCGCGCCCGCCGCGGTGACCTGGGCCTCGGCGCCGTCCATGCTGCCGGAGTAGCCGCCGAAGACGGGGTACTGGAGTCCGGCCTCGGGTCGGGCGTAGGTGTAGGCGTCCACCTGCGGGATGTCGTAGGCGCGCTCGTAGTCGGCGAGGGCCTCCATCTCGGCGGAACCCGCCGGGAAGGGGTTGTCGTTCGGCAGGACGACGGCCTGGAACCTGGCGCGCGGAACGCCGTCCACCATGTCCGCCAGGAAGGACGTGTCGATGACGGGCCGGCCCGGCTCCTGAAGGTCCACCTCGGTGTAGGGGGTGCCGGCGGTCTCGAGTTCCGCGGCGATGGCGTCCACCGCCGGTCCGCCGTCGGAGACCACGAGCACCCGCAGGTCGATGCGTACCGGGTCGTCGGCGTGTGCCGTGCCCATGGGCAGGCACAGAGAGGCCAGCAGTGCGCCGGCCGTGCACATAGTCGTGCGAATTCTCCGCTTCATGCGGTTATGTCCCCTCCCCAAGGGCGGGATGAAGACAGCCCCGTGCGGAGCGGACGTCACCCCCGTGCGGACGCCGCCGCCTCGGGCGGCCGGTCGCTCACATCCGTCTCGTCACATAGTGATGGGTGTGTGGACCTTTTGTGTTCACACCACGAAAGCTGGCGGATAACGACAGGTGACGAACTGTGCTCTGCCGGGGGCGCGTTGTGGGGGCGCGAAAACGTCTCCGGGATGCGCGCTCCCCTGTTCGGCAAGCGAGTACGGCCTTTTCGGGAGGGGGTCCGGGACTCGGCGACCGGGATCACCACCATTGGTCTAGACCGATACGGCGTTCATCAGGCGTCGATTCTCGGCCAAGGCGTGTCGCCGCCGCGCTGCCGGGTCGGCAGGGTGCGGCGGCGACCGTCATGCGGGATCGCCCGTGTGTGCGATCAGGCGCACAGGACGCGGGTCTCGGGGGTGTAGGCCGGCCCCCCGCTGAGGTTGCTGCTGTCGCTGAACTCGGCGTAGAAGTAGGAGTAGAAGCCGATGTTGCCGTTGCAACCGGAGTCGGCCGCGACCTGGAGCGTCAGCGTCACGGTACGGCTCTGGCCCGGCGGGATGGTGGTGCCGTAGTTGCCGCCGAGGTTCGCGGGGCCGGTGCCCGAGCACGGCACGCCGCCGCCGGAGGTGGTCAGCGTGCAGCCGGTGAAGCTGTACTTCAGGTCGGGGCGCTGCGTCGTCAGCCAGGTCGGGTCGATGGTCTGGTAGATGAACCAGATGTCGTAGGTCTGGTTGTTGGTCATGGTCATCGACAGGTTCACCGTGCCGCCGGGAGTGGTGGTGGCGGCGTCGGTGCTGAAGGTCAGCTCGGCCGGCGCGGGGTCGGCCGCGTGCGCGGCGGGCGCCAGGCCGAAGACGGCGAGGAAGAGGGCGAAGAAGGAAGCGAGGCCCATGCGCCTCATCTGAGTGCGTCGCATGGAGCGGAACGCTACGAGAGCGGGGCGCCCGCCGTCCGTCACTCTGGGGTACGGCTCGTATACGCGACCGAAAGTGTGCGAAGTGTGAAGCGCTTGTGACGCCGTCTTCACCGTGTGATGGCGGGGTCGTTTCCGCACGGCAGGGGCCTGCGAGGCGGTCCCCGGGACGGGCTCGCGGACCCCGGCGGCCGCACGCCGCCCCTCGCCGGCCACTGGCCTGTACCGGTCCTCGGCGAGGCCTGTGGGCCGGGCGCGGGCACATCCGGAGTGCGGACGGCCCTGCGGACCGCGCCGCCGCAGCCGCAGCCGGGCCGCAGCCGCAGCCGGGCCGGGAGGGGCCGGGCCGGGAGGGGGGCCTCGGGGTCCGCCCCCCGCCGTGCGGCGGCACGCACCTTTCGAAGACTCCGGCGTCACGCCCGTCCCGCGCGACACGGGCGCGCCCTCGTGTCAGTCGACCTCGGCGACCGCCTGGGCGAACTGGGCCGCGTACAGCCGCGCGTACGCGCCGTCCTCCGCCAACAGCTCCTCGTGCGTGCCCTGTTCGACGATCGAGCCGTTCTCCATCACCAGGATCACGTCCGCGTCCCTGATGGTGGAGAGCCGGTGCGCGATCACGAACG
>NZ_JBHUYJ010000104.1:13678-27794 GCF_042668715.1 Streptomyces sp. NPDC057271 | reverse complement strand
GTGGAAGGGGGGGGAGGGGGGGGGGGGGGAGGGGGGGGGGGGGGAGGGGGGGGGGGGTTTTTTTTTTTTTTTGTTTTTGTGGGGGGGGGGGGGGGGGCCCCCCAGGGAGGGGGTTCGGGCCCCCGCCACCCTGTGCCGCTCAGCTACAGCCGAGCTTGAACGAGCATCCCCACGTGTAGTTGATGCCCGTCTCCACACCCCCCTCGCCGCCCACGCCGCCACCGGCCTGGACGCCCCAGACGGGTTCCCCCTTGCTGTTGCGCACCCACGAGCCGTCCAGGTTGAACGAACTCTCGTGGTTCAACACCGCTCCGACAACCCAGTGAGCGGAAACCTCCTTGTCCCATCCCCAGCCCCTGAGCTGGTCCAGGGAGTCGGCGTTGCTGGCGAGGACCGTGCCGTCGGCGGAGATACCGGCGCCCAGGCCGGAGATGGCGGGCGAGAAGCTGCCTCCCAAGTCCCACTCGCCGTCGGCGTTCTTGCCCACGAGGATGCACAGCTCCAGCGTGCCCATGAGGCCGACACCGCCGGAGACGCTGCCGCAGCCGCCTATCGTGTTCGTTTCCGTGGTACCGATGCCGATGACCGCGAGGGTCTGGTCGAACCAGCCCTTCTTCGGCTCGGGCTTCGGCGGCGGTCCCGGGTTGGGCGGGGTCTGCTTCAGCCAGCCGGTCGGCGCGGGAGTCGACGACACGGTGATGTTGCGGCGGCCGGGGATGCCCCCGCTGGTGTGCTGACCGGTCGGCCTCCCGTTGCTGTCGACCAGCGGGGGACGCTTGCCGCAACGGCAGGCGCGCGTCGGGCCTTCACCGCTCGACGACGGCTTCTTCGTCTCGATGACCGGAACGCCGCCCCTGCACGTGATGCCGTACTTGCTCGGGTTGTCGCACTCGGGCACCTTCGCGCCCGTCGGGTCCGCGAACGACGTCGGGTTGTTGTTCGCGTACGCGTACCCGTTCATCGACTGCTGCTGGCCGGTGCTGAGGACCGGGTCGACGCTGAGGAACTGGCCGGTCGAGGGATCGTACTGGCGCGCACCGACGTGCGTGAGCCCGGTCGTCGCGTCGCTCGTCTTGCCCAGGAACGCCTTGTCGTCCGGCCAGGAGCCTCCCACGCCGCCCGCGCGCGGTGCGCCGAAGGGGGTCAGCCGGCGCTTGGTGAACGCCTGGGTGCTGTCGGAGGAGACGGCCAGGTTCGACGTGCCGTGCAGGTCGCCGGTCAGGTAGTGGAGCTTGTTGGAGCCCGTCCGGTTGGTCCGTACGGCGACCTGGAGGTCACCCGAGCCGTAGCTGCGCTGTGCCCACGAGGTGCCGTCGGCGCGCAGGTGCAGTTCGGTGGATCCGGCGTACAGGACCCGCTCGCCACCGGACGTACCCCGGATCAGCAGTTCTCCGTTCGCGTCGTAGAGGTACTCGGTCGAGGTCGCGCCTTCGGCCAGGCCGACGATCTTGCCCTCCTCGGACCAGGAGATGTCCTGGGCTCCCTGTGCGCCGGGCCGGCTGGTGGTGTTGCCGGTGGCGTCGTAGGCGTACGTACGGTCGGGAGCGGTGCAGTTGCCGCTCGTGCTGGTACCGGTCAGCGCGTGCGGCCTGCCCGACGTGTAGCAGTACGTGGTGGTGGCATCACCGGTGGTCCTGTGCCGGGTCTCCGCCGTGCGCTGCCCGCCCTTGTTGTAGGTGTAGCTCGTCCAGTACGGGTCCGGCCCGGCGAGCGCGCCCGCGGACCGGGTGTCGGAGCAGTCCTGGGACGAGGGCGTCCATGCCTCGGTCAGACGGCGGTGGCCGTCGTAGGCGAAGCACTGCGTCTCGGCCTGGCTGCTGCCGCCCAGGGTGGTCGGGTCCGCGATGGAGGTCAGGTTTCCGGCCTGGTCGTAGGTGTAGTTCAGGTCCTGGAGCATGTACGGGTGGGTCTGGTCGGTGACGTGGCTCCGCGTCAGCCGGCCCGTCCCGGCCTCGAAGGTGTTGGTGACGTACGTCTTCTTGTGCGCCTCGGTGTCGGCGGTGCCCAGGGCCATCTGCTGGAGCTGCCCGGTGGCCGAGTAGTCGGCGTCGAGGAGGTAGCCCGTGCTGCCGGCGATGGAGTCGACGTGGCCCAGGGCGTCGTACCCGTAGGACACGATCTCCTGGGGCAGTCCGCCGAGCGCGGGCTGGCTGCTGTTCCGCAGTGTTCCGTCGAGGCGGTACGAGGTGGACAGGTCGATCGTGGCCGGCGCGCCGGCGACGACCAGCGGGTCGTCCGCCGGGAGCTGGAGCCGCGTCCCGGTGGGCCGGCTGAGGCTGTCGTACGCGGTGACGGACTTGGTGTACGCGCGGCCCGACTTGCCGCCCACGTACCGGGTGTTGGAGCCCGGCTGTCCCTTCAGGACGGTGTCGTAGACGGCGGAGGTGAGCTGGTTGGCGTCGGTCTTCGTGCCGGACCAGGTCGCCACGCTGCGGCCGACCTCGTCGTACTCGGTGAGGACGCTCTTGCCACGCGAGTCCGTGACCTTGATGACCCGGTCGAGTACGTCGTAGCCCAAGGAGGAGGACCCCTTGTCGGGGTCGTCGGAGGCCACCAGCCGGCCGAACAGGTCGTAGGTGCTCGTCCACAGGGCACCGTCGGGCCCGGTGGTGGAGAGCTTCTTGTCGTCCAGGGCGTAGGTGAAGGCGGTGCTGGAGTAGGAGGCACCCAGGCCGCCGCCGTACTCGGCGTCCGCGGGGCTGGAGCCCGCGTACTCCCGCACCGCGGTCGTCCTGCCCCGGGCGTCGGTGACACTGCGCGTGGCCGTGCCGCCCTGGAGACCCGTGGTCGCCGTCGAGTCACCGGTGTAGGTGGTGGTCGTCGTCGACTTCTTCACACCGAACACGTACGTCGTGCTGGTGATCGGCCGCTCCGCGCCGTCGTAGACGGTCTCGGTCTGGCTGGGCGCCTCGCCGTACTCGGCCCGGGTGTAGGTGCCGTTCGGGGTGCTCGTCGTGTCGAAGATGTCCGCGTACGTCTCGTAGGCCAGGCCCCTGGAGTCATAGCGGGTGTCGGTCAGGAGCCGGCCGCCCTGCGGCGTCGGGGTCTGCGTCTGCAGCTGACGCAGCAGGGAGTCGTAGATGGTGTAGCTCGTGTTGTACGTCTCGCCGTCGGCCTTCAGCGTCGAGGTCGAGACCCAGGACTGCTGGGTGGCGCTGAGGTGGTAGGCGTACCTGCTGTTGGGCGACTGGCTGCCGCGGACACGGTCCGGCAGCCAGACGTCCGTCCTGCGCCCCAGCGCGTCGTAGGCGACCTCCGTCTTCTTCAGGTTGGCGTCGTAGACCCGGTTGGCCTGGCCACGGCGCGGGTCGATGAAGCTGGTGGTGCGGTGCCCCTTGGCGTCGGTGACGATGGTCTTCGTGAGCGGACCGGCCGTGGCCGGGGTGTAGGCCGTGGTCGCGGAGCCGCCCGCCGCGTTGGTGACGGTGAGCGGCCGGCCCAGCGTGTCGTGGCCGGTGGTGGCGACGGTCTGCCAGAGCGGCGCGGTCGCGCTGTAGCCCTTGGCCCGGCCGGTCCAGGTCGCCAGACCCTTCGTCGGCTTCATCGTCGTCGACCAGCTCAGACCGTCGTAGGCCGTGGCCGTGTCGGACAGCACGCTCCCCCGCCGGGTGGCGTCGGCCGGCAGGTCGAGGGAGGTGTCGGCGACATCGCACGTCCTGCCGACGGTACGGGTGCGCGAGACGAGGGTGGTCAGACCGACCGTGTCGTTGCGTGCGTACCAGGTACGGGTACAGGTCTCGTCGCCGGTCTTGGCGTCGTCACCGAGGTCCTCGACGCGGTACGGGTGGCCGTGGTCGTCGTAGGCCGTCTTGACCGTCCGCGACCGCCAGGTGCCGGGGACCGTGAGGTGGGTGTAGTCGGTGGTTTCGGCGACCCGGACGTACCGGGCCACGGCGTCGGGCGCGTCGGGCTGGCTCTGGCGCGCGGTCTCCTTCGACCAGGGCACGCTCGCCTCGGCGGAGACCGGCGTCGATCCGTTGTAGACGACCTGCTCCCGCAGGTGTCCGGCGTACTGGTCGCTGTCGGTGAGGGCGGCGAGGCCCAGGGCCGGGCTCGACAGCGGGGCGACGCTCACCGACTTGGTGGTGCCGTCCTTCTTCTTGTCACCGTGCATGCCCTGCATGTAGAGCGAGACGGTCTTGGAACGGGTGGTGTTCAGCGCGCCGTTGTAGACGGTGACCTGGCGGTAGCCGCGCCAGTCGGACCAGGTCCGCTCGTCCTTCGGCTCGAACGGGCCGTCGCTGTGGTGCCAGGCCGCGCCGCTGTAGGCGTAGCTCTGCTCCCAGCCGTCGTTCTGTCCGGCCGGGTCCGAGGTGGTGACGGCCAGGACGCGGTACTTGTGGAACCAGTCGATCGACGCCTCGCTGGAGCCGTTGATGTTCCAGTACTGCGGGAAGCAGTTGCGCGTGTTGGTGTCCTCCGCGGCACCGAGGACCTCACTGCGCACGCACTCGGGGGCCGACATGGTCACCGTGGTGATCGCTCCCGTCTCCGACGTGATCGTGGAGATACGGGGCCGGGTCAGGGGAAGGATGTCGTCCGTGGCGTCGACCCGGTTCGGCCGCATGTGGTACGTGAACCGGATCGGGTCCATGCCGATGGCGGTCGTGCCGGCCTTGCCGGTCCGCTTGACCGATTCGAGCGTCAGCACGTGGTCCGACGTGTCACCGATGTCACCGCCGTCCAGGTACCGCTGGGTCAGCGCCCAGGAGTCCACCGCGTCGTAGGCGCTGGTCGCGGCGTTCCAGGAGAAGGTGTTGAGCGAGGTCAGGCGCTTGCGGGAGAAGAACGCCGGGCCGGTGCCCAGACAGGTCGTGTCACCGCTGGAACAGATCGCGTCGAAGGGCACGTCCGGCCAGTTGTCCGCGGTCTCCTTGGTCAGCGAGCCACAGTCCGCGACGGTGCACCGCTCGGCGTGTCCGAAGGTGACCCTGGCGTCGGCGTTGTCGGTGAACAGCGCGCCCTTGCGCAGGCCGTACTTGATCTCCGTCAGGTAGCCGCCGCGGGTGTAGGCCGCGTTCGCGGTGGTGGACTTGTTCTTCTTGTAGTGGTTGGTCTCCTTGGTGTACCAGTAGGTGGCCGCGTTGCCGGAGGTGTCCTCGACGTAGTCGAGGTTCCAGCGCCAGGCCTGGGTGAGCGACCGGCCCGCGAAGCTGGTGCCCTTGTCGTAGCCGGGCTCACCGGAGTCGTCGCCGAAGACCGGCACGGTCCAGGTGGAGTTGGTGCGCTGGGTGGTCGCACCGTCCAGCTTGTCGAGGCCGAACACGTACTTCGTACCGTCGCCGGTGATCACGGTCCAGTGCTCGCCGTCGTCGTCGCCGTTGGCGGCCCCGGTGGAGCGGATCACCTTCGAGGCGTCGTCGCCCTGGAGCCGCCACTGACCACTCGTACCGTCCTTGACCAGACGGCTGGCCCGGCCGTTGAGCATGAGCGTGGCGTTGTCGAACTTCCAGCACCGGTCGTACAGCTTGTCGTGACCGTCGTCGTCACAACTGCCGTAGGTGCGCTCGATGTAGGACTCCGCCACGGCGAAACCCTCACCCACCGCGCTGCCCTGGTTGTTCGTGGTGGCGGTGCGGCCGTCGACGCTGCCGGAGTCGTACGAGAGCGACAGCTCGGGCGTGGGGCCGGCTGCCGCCGGAGGCATGGTGAAGTCGTACGACCAGGTGAACGAACCCGAGCTGTTTCCCGCCTCCCACGAGGAGGAGGGCGAGAGGTCGGTCGCGGAGTAGTCGCCGGATCCGGAGGACGACTCGCCCTCGCCGGTCGCGCCCGCCGCCGTGAGCGCGAAGACGCCCGCGCCGGACGAGGCGGCGGCGGAACCCGCCATGAGCTGGGCGGTCATGCCGCCGGAGTCGGCGGGAGCGGCCTGCGGGATCACGAGCTGCGTCGTGACGGTCTGCCGCTCGACGTCGTTGTGCGAGGCCAGCGGGGTCTGCTTCCGGCACTCGGGCTTCTCGGGTGTCGTCAGCGCGCACGCGGGAAGCTGGACCAGCCGCAGCCGTCCCGCCCACCCACCGCCGAAGGCCGAGGCGAACGCGCCGTAGTCGACGTCCGCCTGCGCCCTGCCCGCCTCGTCGGACTCCGCCGTCAGCACGACTCCGGTGAGTCCGAGGCGGTTCGCGGCCTGCCGGTCGAGGACCGTCAGCTTCGCCGTGGCGTCGGCGGGAAGCCGGTCCTTCCCTGTGGCCGGCCGCAACGAGACGGGCAGTCCGCCCGGCTTCGCCGTGGCGGTGCCGGAACCGGGTGCGAGCTGCGCGCTGCCCGCTCCGGGCCAGGCCGCGGCGCGCTGCTCCTGCGCGGCGCGGCGCGCCTGTGCGTCGTTGGCCTTCCGGTCACGGGCGACCTTCTCCCGGTCCTTCTTCGCCCCCGGCCCGTCGAAGGGCCGGACCTTGCTGACGCGCTGGCCGGGAAGGTCGGGGCGGCCGAGACCGCCCGGTGTGTCGGCCGCCTGGGCGGCCGGGACGGCGCCCAGGGGCGCCAGCAGACCGAGCAGGACAGACCCGAGCACCAGGCGGCCTGATCCCCTCCCGGGCAGACGCCAACGGCGTCTGGACTCGTACGTGGTGAATGACAACTTTCTCCGCCCCCATGAACGACGTGACTGAACGAACAGAAAAGATGCGAGGAGAGGCGACGGGCTCGGGAGACGGCGTGCGGGTCCTTCCTCGCCACCCCCACCGCCACCAGCACCGGACCCGGGCTCGCGGGCCTTCGACGTGGTGGTCGGTCCGCTCGGGACCGGCCGCGGCACCGCCCATGGCCGTACGTCTCGAAACGGGCCGGCATCGTGTGGTTCCCCTGCCTGGCCGGCGAGGCGCGCGGGAGAACGGGCGCGAGCCGAGTGCGCGGGGAACGTCGTGGTGTCCCCCACCCCACCTCAGGACCCGGCCGACCGAGTCAGCCGGCTCGCCCCTCGCGTCGCACCGTCGAAGACGGTCGACTCCTCGGCGAGGCATGCGCCACCCGGAAGCACGCGCGGCCGTCTCCCGGCCGCGCCGCCGACCGGACGTCACGATTGAAACTCATCCCCACCCCAGGACAGTTGACCAAATACAGACAATGCGCGGCGCACAATACGTCGTGATCAGCAAAGAAACGGTCCGCGTGACAGGATCGTGATCACGAATGCGCGTGTCGGTCAGGGGATGCCGGAGGGCGCGGGGCGCCGGAAGGGAGCGGGGTTCACGCCCTCGACGGCGGGCTCCGGGGCCGGAGAAGCGGGGCCCGGGGCCGCGGGGGACGGTAACTCCGGCCTTGGGGAACATCGGTACAGCGGATATCGGTGAGAACGATCTTGAACGGCAGAGGACCCCGATGACGTGATCACCGGGGTCCTCTGCCGTTGTAGCGGGCGGGCGGCGTCGCTGGTCAGGTTCGCGGCGGGAAGAGTTCGAGGAGGCGTTCCTTCTGGCGAGCGCCGAGGCCCTGGACGCGGCGGCGCTCGGAGATGTCGAGGTCGGCCAGGAGTTGGCCAGCGCGGACCTTGCCGATGCCGGGCAGCGATTCCAGCAGGCGGCGGACGTACACCTTGCCGACCACGGCGCCCTCGCGCTCCAGCACTTCCTTGAGCGACACCTTCCCGTCCTTGAGCGCGGCGAGGATCTCGCCGCGCTCCTTGCGGACGGCGGCGGCCTTCTTCAGTGCCTCGGCACGGGCCTCGGCGGTCAGTACGGGCAGAGCCATGGGCGCCACTCCTCTTCCTTCGTACGGGCGTGTGGCGGTCATCATCACCCTGCCGTGCGGCTGGTGACCAGCAGGTTTGCGGGGCCCGCGCCCCTCTACGAGGGCGGTGTCGTGTCGGTGATGAGTCGCAGGGTGGGGCGGGCGGGGGCGAACTCGCCGAGTTCCAGTGCCGCCTCGCGCCAGTGGGAGGCCAGCTGAAGGAGACGCTCGCTGTCGTGCCGGAAGCCGGGTGGCGGGGCGCTCGGGATGGTGGGCCACAGGATGGCCGCGGCGAAGCGCAGCGCGTGCATGGCCGCGGTCGCGTGGGGGGCGACGCCGCCGCCCTCCATGCGCCGGAGCATGTCGAGCCGTTCGGCGGTGGCGATGAGTTCGCTGAACACCTTCTCGTACTCCTGCGTGCGCACGGCCTGGAGGTCATCCACGGGGGCCTCCGGCGTTCGGGTGCGGCTGGGCCTGGAGGCAGTCGCGCAGCTCAATCTCCTCGGGGGTGAGCGGATCCTCGGGCCGGCGGATCCGGACGGGCTTGGGCCGCAGCGGCAGGTCGTCGTCCACTGCGGCGGCCTGCTCGGCTTCGGCGAACGCCCGGTAGAGGGAGGCGACCGAGGGGGACTTGCCCGCGTTCTTGCCGTCCTTGATGGTGAGCTTCTTCGCGATCTCGGGGACGGGGACGCCCTTGTTCTTCAGCGCGAGGGCGAAGGTGAGCATGTCGTCGTCGATGACCTTCGGCCGTCCGCCGTGGTTGCCCTTGGCCGCTGCGGCGACCCGGCCTTCGAGGGTCTTCTCCCGGATGTAGTTGCGCTCGATCTGCCCGGCGACGGCGAGCACGGCGAAGAACATGGCGCCCATGCCGTTGGGGTCGTAGATGCCGGTGAGCGGGCCGGTGAGGAGTTCGAGCTGGATGCCGCCGTCCTGGAGCTCGGCGGACAGCGTCATCAGCTCGGCGGCGTTGCGCGCGAGGCGCTTGAGCTCGTGGACGGTGAAGATGACCGGCGTCTCGGGGGCGGCCTCCTTGAACTGGTGCGCCAGAGCGAGCGCCTTCTCCAGTTCGGGCCGGACCTTGATCCGCGTGCTGATCTGCTCCTGGAAGATCTTGTGGCATTCCGCCCGGCGGAGGGCTTCGAGTTGGCTCGCCAGCTCCTGGCGGGCGGTCGACGTCCTGGCGTACCCGATCCTTACCGGCCGCTCGGTGCGGGGCGCGGGAACCACCGCGAGCGCGGGGCCCTGGTTCCATGCGCGGCCCGGTCGCCGGTCGGCGGGCACCGGGACTTCGAGTTCTTCGCGGAGCGCGGGTACGAGGACGAAGCGGGGGGTGTGGTACTTCGCGGCGGTCTTGCCGCCGCGGGTGCGGCAGGCGCTGCCGGCGGGCGCGTCACAGTTCGGGCAGTTGTGACGTTCTACCGCCAATGCGGCCTGATCGGGCGTCAAGTCCATGGCGGCAGTCTCTCAGAACTGCCTCGCACAACACGCCGGTTTCGAGAGGACTTCTGCGAACGGCGACCTGCGGAAACGGATCACGCTCCGGGGCTCTCGCAGAACTCTCACAGATGGTCATTTGTGAGAATCACCGCGCGTTCGACTCTGGCCCACGCTTCCGGTCAGTGAAGATCGCCAGGGTGCGGTCGACGGTGTCGCGGCCATCTGTTCGAGCTTCGCAATCAGGAGCCGTGCGTCGGCGACGGCGTCGTGCGGGCCGCCGAGCGGCTGGTTGCGGTACGCGCCTCGCTTGACCGACCACAGCCCGCGCCACACCGCGTACGGCACCATCGCGTCCTCCCACCGGACCCGGCCCAGCCACTCGTCTGCCGCCGCGGCGTCGCCGCAGTGGTGGCGGTGGAGTTCGCGCTCGAGGACGCCGCGGTCGAAGTCCATCTTGTAGGCGACCGCGATCCGGCCGTGGAAGACGTCGGTGAGGCGGGGCAGCAGCTCGGCGAAGGCCGGTGCCTGGGCGAGGCGGTCGGGGGTGATGCCGTGCACGGCGACGGCTGCCGGCTCCACAAGGACGTTCGGCTGGACGTACTCGTTGAAGAGCACGGTGCCCCGGCGGTCGACGGCGGCGATCTGCACCGCGTACGCGTTCTCCAGCCCGGTCGTCTCCACGTCGACGGCCAGCAGCGTCTCGTCGGCGAGGAGGCGGCGGGCCCAGGCGGCGACCTGGTCGCGCTCACGGGTCCACGAGGACGGGCGCCGCAGGACCCGGATCGCGTCGTCCAGGTCACGGTGGGCCTCGCGGCTGCCCTGGACCCGCCACAGCGGCCGGCCGCCGTCGGACTCCGCCGCCACGCTCCCGGCGTACACGGCCGCCTCGTACACCGCCCAGACCGGGCGGTCGGTGTCCGCGGGCCGTACGAACTGCACCGGCTGTTCGTCGACGGTGCGGGTGAACAGGTCCTCCCACTGAGCCGGGTCCGTGATCGTCACCAGCCGCCCCCTTCTCGTCGTCCGAGCACCTTGGCTGAACCGGTGGCCGCGGCCACCGCGTCACGCGATCATGGCAGCATCCGCCGTCTTTCAGGGAGGAATCAGCCCATGCCGAACAAGACGCAGGTCCGCCGTCTCGCGCCCGGCCCGGACCGTGACAAGGTCGCGGCGGAGCTGAAGAAGAAGTACGACTCCGGGACGAGCATCCGGGCCCTGGCGGAGGAGACGGGCCGCTCGTACGGCGGCGTGCACCGCCTCCTCGCCGACGCCGGGGTCACCTTCCGGTCCCGGGGCGGAGACCGGCGCGGCACCGAGTCCTGACCGCAGGGCGGACGTACGGTGGGGATATGGCGAGGTGGGAGCCGAGCTACTTCCAGGCCCGGGGCATCGCGGTCCGGCGCCTGATCTCCGCTCACCCCGACGAGTACGAGCGCCTCCTCGACGCGGCGAAGACCGACCTGTCGGCCGAGCCCGGAGTGCGCGTACCTGGGCGCCGCGGCCCTGGAGCTGGCCGATCTCCTCGGCCACGGCTGGCAGGGCCACCAGGTGCAGAGCGCCCTGTGGTCGCACCGGACGCAGCGTGGCGGCCCTGATCGCCGCCCTCGACGGCGACCTGGGCCTGTACTGCCATCCCGGTCGACCTGGCCGCTGTCCTCCCATATATCACCAGCAAGATCCGCCGCTTCGGCACTGGCACCTGGACCTGGACATGGAGCCCCCGGGCGGGCAGGCGGTCGGACACCTTCGGCTGGTGGCGTGAACCGTCCCGGCGCGGCCCGAAACCGTGAGGCCCACGGACGAGACGTGTGAGTTCACCGAGGACGAGGTGAACGGCCTGCTTGACGGTGACGGGGGAGACGCCGGATGGGGCGATGCCGAGTACGAGACCTTGCGGTAGCGGGCCCGGAAGGCCGCCTGCGGTCTGATCAGGCCGGTGAAGGGTCAGCGGGCGGACGCGGGCCGCCGAAGCCGTGGGCTGAGAGGTCGAACCAGTTGCCCTCCGGGTCGATGGCCCGGTACTCGGCGTAGGGGCGGCTGGTGAAGCGTTCCGCAGGTTTCGGGGTGCCGGCCGCGACCAGGGCGTCGGACATGTCGGCCGTGTTCTCGACGTGGAAGCCGAAGTGGTTCATCCCCACCGGGGTCTCGCCGTCGAGCTGGTGCTTGATCAGGGCCAGGGTCAGATAGCCGTCGGAGAGGAAGCAGCTGCCGTCCGGATCGCGGTGGAAGAGTTCCATCGCGAAGACGGAGGAGTAGAACTCGGCGAGCTTCTCGGGTGCGCGGGCCACGATGGCCAGATGGCGCAGCTTCGGTCGGGGGGTGGGCTCGGTCACCGTGGACTCCTGGCGTTGGGGTGCCTGTTGCGCGGCGGCGGGTGCGGGGATCATGTTGTGGAACGCTCTGATCAGCCAAGGATGTGTCGCCGTGCGCTCCACGACCGCCAGAGCATGGGCGCGGGCCAGCGCCACGCCGCCGGGTGCGCGGATCGTACACTCAGCTTCGACCGTGGCGAGGTCGGCGCGGAGGAAGCGAATGGCCTTGACGTGGGTTTCGAGTGCGGTTCCCGCGTACGGTCCGCGGAAGAGGATCGCGTGTCCGGCTTCGATGCCGGGCCTGCCGGCCGGCTTGTCGCCTCGGACGGTCGTGAAGTCGCAGTCCTCCGCGAAGCTTGCGGCGAATCGCGCCGCGTCCCCGTGAGCCCAGCCTCGGGCCATTGTGTCCCACAGGGCGCGGATCGCCAGGATGTCCTCCTGGGCGTCGGGGTGTGCCGGTGTGTCGGGCTCGTGCATGTCTGTCATGCCCCCAGCCGGGTGCTCGTGCGGACGCGCACGTCGAGTTCGCTGCATTCGCTGCCCGCGGGCGCGTCCGGTGGGGAGGGTGTCCAGGCCGCCAGCGCGTGGTAGAAGACGCCGCTGCGGCGTTCCAGGTAGCAGATCAGGTTGAGGGGCCAGCCCGCCTGGCCGAAGAGGTGGCGGTCCATGGGGGTGGGGCGCTCGCTGAGCACGTGATCGCGTGCTGGCGGCGGGCCTATGCGGTGCCAGTCCGGGTGCATGTGGATGGAGCCGAGCAGGTCCAGGTCGGCCTCTTCGGCCTGGCGGGACGCCTTGAGGAGGTCGGCGGAGTCCATCCACCAGCCGCGGTGCTCGTTCTCGTAGGCCGGCCCGAACCGCGGCACGATCGTCTCGGAGAACTCCTGCCGGGCTGCCGGGTCGCTGGTCCGGGCGTTGCGGCCGAAGACGACGCGCCGCACGTGGAACGCCTTCGCCTCCGTCTGGCCGAGCAGGAGCGCGAAGCAGGGCAGCGGAGCCTCGGCGGTGATGAGCTGGTACTCGCTGACCGCGGCGTTCAGGAACTCTTCGAGTGCCTGGTCGTCGATCAGGACGGTGGCGGTGGTCGGGGTGCCGCATCGGGGCTGTGCCAGGGGCGGCCCGCAGGCCGCGGTGACTGGGGTCATGGAGGATGCTCTTTGTGGAGTCGCGGGCGGAATCCGAAGGTGTTCGTCGCTCGGGGCGGGCGGCGGAGCCCGGCCAGTTCCGCCCGCCCCGGGAGACACAGCGGAGCGGTGCCCTTGCCCCCGGTGCGGACGGGCGGGTGTCAGGAGGCGCAGGCTGTGCGCTCCTGCGGCGTCATCGCTCGGGAGCGGGCGATGAGCAGGTCGTTCTTGCCGGTGGGCGCGCTGAAGGTGCTGTTGTTGATGACGACGTGCCGGTACCTCTTCTTGGTGCCGCTCCGGATCTTGGTGTCCGACTTGAAGTCGAGCCGCAGGTCCCCGACCGCGGTCCCCATCTCCGCGGCCCTGCTGAACCAGGCGACGTTGCAGGCCGGGACCGGCAGGCTGTTCGTCTGGGAGACGGTGCTCGACCGTGTCCAGGTCTTGGTGTACTTGGCGGTCACCGCCGCCTCCGCCGCCCCCCAGATGGTGGCCTTCACCGAGGTGCCCACCTCGAAGCTGTCCGAGCTCGTGACCGTGTCCGACCAGGCCAGCGTGTGGGTGACCGTCGTGGACGCGTAGTTCAGGACCCGGTCGCCCACCTGGTGCTCCGGCCCGGGCGCGGCCTGGTAGGAGGACGGGGCGTAGCTGACCTTGCAGTCGATGTCCTGATAGGGGACGGCCGGACCGATCAGGTGCGCGTCGTAGCAGATCTGCAGGGCCTTCGCCGCCAGCGGGTCACTGGCATCCAGCGTCAGGGTACGGTTGGCCGCCGCGGCCGGTGACGCGGCCAGCCCCAGCATCCCCAACGCGATCCCCGCCGCGATCGATGCTCGCCGAATTGATGACATGCGTGTGTGTTTCCCTTCCGGGTCGGATGGTCGAAGAGGGAGGCGAAGCGTCGAACTCACCCGGTGGCAACGCGCCTACTCGACGATCATCCTGGCGCGCAGTCACCCTCGAGCGTGAGTGGCAGAAGTAGCGCATGCCGCAAGAATCCTTCCACGCTGTTCCTGCGAGGCTCCGCCCGCACGCGTGTCGGTCCTCGTGGACGAGAGCACCGGCTCTTCGAACGCGGCTGCGCCATCGCACGCTTGGCCTGCCCCCGGCCCGAACCCGGTCGTGCGGCTGCACGAGTTCGCCGTCCAGCGGCAGGCCTGTCGCGTCTGCTTCAGTTCAGGGGCGGACCGCGCCGCAGCGTCCTTGGCCAGCTACGTCGAACGAATCAGCTTCACAGCCCCCGAACGACAGCCGCGTAGGCATCAGTGAGCGCCTTGCATGCATTGGCTTGCAGGCCGACAGTCGTGGCCCAGTTGGTCGTCAGATTCTGTATGACCAGCACCTTCTGGAGGGCAGTCAGCTCAGGATCGTCCCAGATCTCCGACAGGGCGTCGTCGAGGTCGAACACGGGGTCAGTCGCGCACAGGGACTGGTTCGGCGTGTTCGCTGTTTCCTCGGCATTGGCTGTCACGGGTGCCTTGCAGGGCACGATCTGTTCGGCTGTTCCGCGTCCGCTGATCTGGGTCCAGGAGGTGCCTGTGTTCCAGCGGTAGACACCGTCGGGTGACCGGCCGTAGATGGCGT
>NZ_JBHUYJ010000104.1:0-13578 GCF_042668715.1 Streptomyces sp. NPDC057271 | reverse complement strand
GTGCCGATGCGCTCCCAGTCCTGCCCGGCACCCTGGTAGCGGTACACCCCGCTGCCGTCAGGGGCGACCCTGAGCAGCCCCGCCCCACCGCCATAGATCTGTTCGGCTGTTCCGCGTCCGCTGATCTGGGTCCAGGAGGTGCCTGTGTTCCAGCGGTAGACACCGTCGGGTGACCGGCCGTAGATGGCGTCGTCGGTGACGACCCACTGCGAGCCCGGGCCGGCGGTGCCGATGCGCTCCCAGTCCTGCCCGGCACCCTGGTAGCGGTACACCCCGCTGCCGTCAGGGGCGACCCTGAGCAGCCCCGCCCCACCGCCATAAATCCGATCCGCCGCCCCCGATTCTCCGACAGGGGTCCAGGAGGTGGCTCCGCTCCAGCGGAAGACGCTGTCCGTCGCCGACCGCATACATACGGTGCCGCCGGTCTCCGTCGCCGTTGCCGCGGCCGCCGGCTGCGCGGTGAGCAGCGGCGTCACGACCGCACCCGGCAGGGTGAGCAGGAGCGCGGTCAGCCGCACACGCCATCGTCGACCTGGTGGCATGGCGGCCCTTCTCCGCGCTGCGGCCGCAGGCAGACCCGTCGCGATCCTTGTCGCTGCGGAAGCGCCCCGAACCTGATACATGCACATATTCCTCTCGCTGGAGCCGATGTCGTACAGCTGGCAGGCCACACACCCGCAGGCGTGCGGGGAAGGCCCCCGCCGCTCACCGAGCGCCCATCCTCCGCCGCCGTCGAGAGGAGGTGTGAGTGGTAGAAATGGCGGATGTCGCAAGAATCCTTCCACGACCTCGCGGGGCTCCGCCCGCACCGAGTGGCGGTCCTCGTGGACGAGAACACCAACCCGTTCGAACTGGGCTGCGCCACCGAACTCT
Source organism: Streptomyces sp. NPDC057271 (assembly GCF_042668715.1). NCBI lineage: Bacteria > Bacillati > Actinomycetota > Actinomycetes > Kitasatosporales > Streptomycetaceae > Streptomyces > Streptomyces sp. NPDC057271. Next base: position 12,705 of record NZ_JBHUYJ010000104.1, on the reverse strand, counting down.
TCGGCCTGCCCCGGCCCGAACTCGGCCGCGACCTCTACGACCTCACGCTCTGCACCCCGGACGACCGCACCCTCACGCGCGGCCGCTTCTTCACCCTCACCGAAACAGCCGGCCTCGAAGCCGCGGACGCCGCCGACACCCTGGTCGTCCCCAGCAGGCCGGACGTCGACCGTCCCCGTCACCCCGCTCTCCTGGACGCCGTACGCCGCGCCCACCGGCGGGGTGCCCGGCTGGTCTCCTTCTGCACCGGCGCGTTCGCCCTGGCCGAGGCCGGCGTGCTCGACGGCCGCCGGGCCACCACGCACTGGCAGTGCGCGGACCTCCTGCGCTCCCGCTACCCCGCCGTCCGCGTTGAACCCGACGTCCTCTTCGTCGACGACGGCAGCATCCTCACCTCCGCGGGCAGCGCCGCCGCACTCGACCTCGGCCTGTACATCATCCGCCGCGACCACGGCGCGGAGACCGCCAACACCATCAGCCGCCGACTCGTCTTCCCCGCCCACCGCGACGGCGGGCAGAAGCAGTTCATCGAACGCCCCCTGCCCGACCTGCCCGACGAATCCCTCGCCCCCCTGCTGGCCTGGGCCCAGGAGCGGCTCGACACCCCCCTCACCGTCGCGGACCTCGCAGCCGAGGCGGCCGTGAGCACCACCACCCTGCACCGCCGCTTCCGCACCCAACTGGGCACCACACCCCTCGCATGGCTGACCACACAACGCGTCACCCTCGCCCGCCGCCTCCTCGAACGCGGAGAGACCCGCGTCGAAGCCGTCGCCCGCCACAGCGGACTCGGCACCCCGGCCAACCTCCGCACCCTGCTACGCCGTGAGACGGGACTCACCCCCTCGGTCTACCGGCAGCGCTTCGGCCCGGAAACCCGCTGCACAACCGGACCCTCCGCCGCCCCCACCCCCGGCCCCAGCCATGACCACGACCACGACCACGACCACATCATCGGCCCTACCCACTCCATACCCACGCAGCCCACGCAGCCCACACACGCCCAGCCACGCCCCACCAGCCGCCGCCTCGATCGAGTGATCAACGGTCCTGCTCATCAGGTGACTCCTTCGGGGAAGCCCACACCTGATTCATGACACAGCCTGCGGTAGCTTGAGCCGTTCGGGGTGGACACCGCCCAGGGGCGCGTTTCGACAGCCCTCGGGCGCCACCCGGCACTTCGGGCAGCGGCCCGTACGGCGCGGGTTGTCCGTACCGGCCTCGACGGCCGTGACGGGTGCGTGCTCGGCGGCGGTCTCGCGGTCCATCTCCCGGGCGACCGGCCACGGCGGCACGTCGATGGCCACGGTCCCCGACGGCGAGTGCCAGTACAGGGCCCCGCGCCCGTACAGGCCCCGCGCGGTGTCGCAGTCCCGCTTGTAGTCGATCCAGCCACGGACGCCGAGCTCGCGCAGCACGGTCAGGACGCGCCGCAGATCGTCGAGGTCGCCCGGTAGTCGCGGGTGTAGACGCACGCGCGGGTGAAGTCCTTGAGCACCTTGGACTCGGTGCCGAGGTAGCCCTCGATCGTGGCGCCGCGGATCCGCGCCCACAGCTCCTGGTCGATGCCCTTGGGCATCCACTTGCCGGTGACCCGGTTGCCGAACTCGTCCAGGCCCTCGTCGAGCCGTTCGGGCGCGCGGACACGGTCGGTCCACCCCAGGCCCTTCGGGGGCGGCAGCCCGGCCCGGCTCACGGGCCCGTCACCGGTTGGCGAGGGCATGGCGTTCAGTCCTCTGCTCCGTCGTCCTCGTCGTCGTCCAGCCCGGGGGCGTCCGGGTCGCGCAGCGGGCGCAAGCCGCCGGCCGGGACGGAGGCGGTGAAGCTGTAACGGCCCAGCACGTTGAGGTTCTTGTGCTTCAGCGGCGACAGCCGGGCGATGTCCTCGTCGCGGATCTCGTGGCCCTCGGCCCGCAGCTGGGCGACCGCGGCGTCGATGTAGCGGGTCGTCCAGAGCACGACGGCGTTGAGGACCAGACCGAGGGAGCCGAGCTGGTCCTCCATGCCGTCCCGGTACGCCTGGTGGATGGTGCCGCGCTTGCCGTGGCACACGTCCCGGGCGAGCTTGTGGCGGGACTCCTGCACGGTGAGCTGCCGGTTCATCTGCCGGCGGTAGGTGTCGTCGACCGGGTCGACCACAGCGAGCAGGTGCAGGGTCTTGGCGATGCGCCCGTACTCGGCGAACGCCTGCCCCAGCGGGGTGGGGTGGCCCTCGCGGCCGAACATCCGCAGCAGGTCGTACGCGCGGACCTGGTTGGTGACCAGGGAGCCGGCCACCCGCAGCATGTCCGGCCAGTGCGTGATCACCTTGTTCAGGTTCACGCGGTTGCGGGCGATGTCCTCCAGCGGCCCGTACGTCCCCGTCTCGACGCCGGGCATCGTCGCCCGCCAGAACCGCTGGTCGTCAAGGTCACGGAACCTGGGGCTGAAGTTGTAGCCGAGGATCTTGAACAGGCCGAACACCATGTCGGAGTCCGAGGCGTTGTCGGTCGCCACCATCTCCGGCTTCACCCCGCCGTCCAGGTTCAGCAGCGCGTCCGAGATGTGCAGGGAGTCGCGCGGGGTGCCCGGGGCGACCATCTGCCCGATGCCCGCGACCTGGTCGTCGACCGCGTTGAGCCAGGTGATGCCCCGCTTGAACCCGAAGTACTTCGGCGACGGGGCGGCGTTGATCGTACGGACGGGGACGACGAAGCGGAGGCCGTCGACGGAGGCGAGCAGTCCGTCGCCCCAGTAGCGGACGATCGGCACCTCGGCCTGGGCGGCGATCAGCGCGGCGTTCGCCGCGGCGATGGTGTCGGCGCGCAGGTAGTACTGGTCGACGTGGACCAGCCGGGAGCGGGTCAGGGCCTCGACGCCCGGGTTGGTCACCGGGGTCAGGCCGATGTTGCACGCCTCCGACACCAGCAGCGCGACCAGCGAGGTGTGCAGGTCCTTCATGCGGGTGGTGCCGTCGCCCAGGTGCACGAAGGCGTCCAGGAACTCGGTCCAGGAGTGGACCTCGAACAGCAGGTCCGGCAGGTCGATCTTCGGGAGCATCTTCTCGACGGTCTTGCGCAGCCAGCGCAGGCTCTTGGACTCGCCCAGCGCGCCGAGCGCGTCCACGTTCAGCTTCGCCCGCCCGTTCGGCTGGACCTCGATGGAGACCTTCGCGTCCTTCCCGGCCTCCTCCAGCCGCTCGGCCATCAGCTTCCACGCCGCGTCCAGCGCGCTCACCAGCGCCGCCAGGTGCTCCTCGACGGGCATGTCCAGGCTCAGCCCGGCCAGGACGTCCTCGCACACGGCGTCCCACTCCTTGCCGTCCAGCAGCCGGGCGCGCGGGTCGGACCAGCGGTGCGACGGGGAGGCGAACACGTCCCGGCGCTGAAGGGCGCGGTGCAGCTGCTCCAGCACGCAGACCACGTACGCGTCCCGGTCCACTGCCCCCTGCGGCAGCGACGGGTTGGCGTACACCGCCTTGCGCCACGCGGCCGGCACGAGCTTGTCGTCGACCTCGCGCGGCAGCAACGGCTTGTCCTTCACCCGCCGCCGCGCGAGCGCCGGCAGCAGCACCCGGTTCCGGCGCAGCCAGCCCACCGCCTGGTTGAACAGCGCCACCGGCCCCTCGGCGTGCGTCCACGCCCGGCCGTGCAGGAACGTGCGGAACCTCCGGCCCCACTCGGGGTCTACGTACGGGTGATAGCCGTAGGCGTCCCGGATCTCCCACGCGTGGTCATACAGCGTCTGGCGCCGCTCGGCGTACCGCTTCACGCACGACGGGTCCTCGATGCCAAGCTGCGCGGCCAGGTGCTCGACCACCGACCACGGCACGGCGAGGGGGTCCTCCAGGAACAGCCCGATGTAGCGGACCGTGCACATCTGGAGGGCGAACCCGAGTTGGTGGTGCTTCGTACGCCGCAGTGCGATCAGATCACGGTCGACATCGTCCAGGAAGAAGAACCGCTCCAGCTCCGGACGCGTGGGCTCCTCGGCGAACTTCCCGTACGCCTCAGCCTGCTGCAAATTCCACCGGCACGCGGCGGACGGTAGCCGCTCTACGACCATGATCGACGATCTTCCGCGAACCCAAGCGCGGCACCCGATCACTGCGCTAGACGACCAAGATCAATCTCACCGATAACCGCTGTACCACTGTTCCCCAAGGCCGAACTCGGTTACGTCCCACGGAGGTTGTTGCGCGGGGACCGCCGCACCCCCATCACTGGGGGGCGGGACGACGGCGGTCCCCGCGGGGGACACGGGCCCGGGTCAGGGCCGGTCTCGCGTCCGGAAGGCGTCGTCAGGAGGTCCGGGAGCCGCTCCGTAGTCCTCGACGCCGACAACGAACAATGTGCCGGACGCGTGTTAAGCGCGTGCTGCGCGTACGTGTCACGCTCGTACCGATTGCGCGAACGCCCGCTCGACCACGCTTCGCGCTACTTCGCGACGCCCTTCGCCCCGCCGTTCGCCAGGAACGCCAGCAGGTCCTGACGGCTCACCACACCCGTCGGCTTGCCCTCGACCAGCACGATCGCCGCGTCCGCCGACTCGCCGAGCACGGACATCAGGTCGGCGACCGGCTCACCCGAGCCGACCTGCGGCAGCGGCGCGCTCATGTGGCGCTCCAGCGGGTCCTCCAGGGACGCACGCTTGGTGAAGAGCGCGTCCAGGAGCTCGCGTTCGACGACCGAGCCGACGACCTCCGCCGCCATGACGTCCGGGTGACCGGCGCCCGGCTTCACGATCGGCATCTGGGAGACGCCGTACTCCCTCAGCACCTCGATGGCCTGACCGACCGTCTCCTCCGGGTGCATGTGGACGAGAGAGGGCATCACACCCTCCTTGTGCCGCAGCACGTCGGCGACCGTGGCGGAGGAGGTGTCCTCCAGGAAGCCGTAGTCGGCCATCCACTCGTCGTTGAAGATCTTCGACAGGTAACCGCGGCCGGAGTCCGGCAGCAGCACGACCACCACGTCGTCCGGGCCGAGGTCCTTGGCGACCTCGAGCGCGGCCACGACCGCCATGCCGCAGGAGCCGCCGACGAGCAGGCCCTCCTCCTTGGCGAGGCGGCGGGTCATCTGGAAGGAGTCCTTGTCGGACACCGGGACGATCGCGTCGGCGACGTTCCGGTCGTAGGCGGTGGGCCAGAAGTCCTCGCCGACGCCCTCGACCAGGTACGGCCGGCCGGAGCCGCCGGAGTAGACGGAGCCCTCGGGGTCGGCGCCGATCACCTTCACCGAGCCGCCGGAGACCTCCTTGAGGTAGTTGCCGGTGCCGGAGATGGTGCCGCCGGTACCGACGCCTGCGACGAAGTGGGTGATCTTCCCCTCCGTCTGCTCCCACAGCTCCGGGCCGGTGGTCTCGTAGTGGGAGCGAGGGTTGTTCGGGTTGGAGTACTGGTCCGGCTTCCAGGCGCCCGGGGTCTCACGGACGAGGCGGTCGGACACGTTGTAGTACGAGTCGGGGTGCTCGGGGTCGACGGCGGTGGGGCAGACGACGACCTCGGCGCCGTACGCCCGAAGCACGTTGATCTTGTCCGTGGACACCTTGTCGGGGCAGACGAAGATGCACTTGTAGCCCTTCTGCTGGGCCACGATCGCAAGGCCGACACCGGTGTTCCCGGATGTGGGCTCGACGATGGTGCCGCCGGGCTTGAGCGCCCCGCTCTCCTCGGCCGCTTCGATCATGCGCAGGGCGATGCGGTCCTTGACCGAGCCGCCGGGGTTGAAGTACTCGACCTTGGCCAGGACGGTCGCCTGGATTCCCGCCGAGACGTTGTTGAGCTTCACCAGCGGGGTGTTGCCGACGAGGCTGATCATCGAGTCGTGGAATTGCACCGTAATCTCCGGGGTCTCCGTAATGGTGCGTCCAGCGTATGCGTAGTCGGAGCAGGTTACGGGGCAGTTACATCCTGAACGGCTTGAAGGAGGTGACTGCCCCCATGTCGAGGGCGAGGGTGGCACGGCGGATCGCGGCGGGCGCGGCGTACGGAGGCGGGAGCATCGGGCTGCTCGGTGCGGCGGCCGTGGGTGTGCTCCTGGCCGAGGTGCAGCTGGCGAAGCGGAACGTGGGGGGCGGGGTGGCACCCCTGCCGCCGGGGGCGGACGGACTGTACGGGCACTCGTTCGCGGCCTCGGATCCCGGTTCGGCCCCTCTTCGGCTGGCCCTTCTGGGTGATTCGACGGCGGCGGGTCAGGGAGTGCGCCGCGCGGGGCAGACCCCGGGGGCGCTGCTGGCCTCGGGCCTGGCGGCGGTGGCCGAGCGGCCGGTGGTGCTGCGGAACGTGGCCCTGCCGGGGGCCCGCTCGGACGATCTGGAACGTCAGGTGTCGCTCTTGCTGTCCTCCCCCTCGGGGCCGCCGGACGTGGGCGTGATCATGATCGGTGCGAACGACGTCACGCACCGGATGCCGGCGACGGAGTCGGTGCGGCAGCTCGCGGCCGCGGTGCGGCGGCTGCGGACCGCGGGGGCGGAGGTGGTCGTGGGGACCTGCCCGGACCTGGGGACGATCGAGCCGGTCTACCAGCCGCTGCGGTGGCTGGCACGCCGGGTGTCGCGGCAGCTGGCGGCGGCGCAGACGATCGTGGTGGTGGAGCAGGGCGGCCGGACGGTGTCGCTGGGCGATCTGCTGGGCCCGGAGTTCGCGGCGAACCCGCGGGAGATGTTCGGGGCGGACAACTACCACCCGTCGGCCGAGGGGTACGCGACGGCGGCGATGGCCGTGTTGCCGACGGTGTGCGCGGTGCTCGGCGTGTGGCCGGAAACCGACCGTCTGGAGCCGGACCGTCACGAGGACATGCTGCCGGTGGCGAAGGCGGCGGCGGAGGCGGCGAAGGAGGCCGGTACGGAGGTCACGGGGGCGCGGGCGCCATGGGCCCTGCTCAAGCACCGCCGCCGCCGGCGCCTCGCGGAGACGGCCCCGGCGCCGGATCCCGCCACATCCCCGGAGGAGGCCCCCCGCCCCTGAGCCCCGGACCGGCCGCCCGGGAGGGGGTGCGCCCGGCCGCCGGGGGCTACCTACCTACCCGGGCCGCCGGGCGCGAGCCCTGCCCCCCCGTGGGGCCTACCGGGTCCCGCCGTGGGGCGTACCGGGTCCCACGGTGGGGCCTACCGGGTCCCGCCGTGGGGCGTACCCCGTCCCCCCGTGGGGCCTACCGGGTCCCGCCGTGGGGCGTACCCCGTCCCCCCGTGGGGCCTACCGGGTCCCGCCGTGGGGCGTACCGGGTCCCACGGTGGGGCCTACCGGGTCCCGCCGTGGGGCGTACCGGGTACCACGGTGGGGGCAGGAACACTCTCGGCGGGCCGGGGCCGCCTCCTGGCAGGGACGGGCTCTCGGCGGGCCGGGGCCGCCCTCGGCGGGGGCGAGGGAACGGCCCCTGCCGGCTGACGACGCGCTCCCTGGGGTTTCGGGGAGGGGTGGGGCGGGGGAGATGACCATCAGGGAGCTGAGCGATCGCTTAGAAAAGAGGTCCGCGTCACACCGCCCGAGCGGTGACCCGTGCCGTACGTGCAGGTAACTTCCCTTTCAGTCCGTCCACCCGCATCCTCCTGGAGCCGTGATGCCCGAAGCCGTCATCGTCTCGACCGCCCGCTCCCCGATCGGCCGGGCCTTCAAGGGCTCCCTGAAGGACCTGCGGCCCGACGACCTCACCGCCACGATCATCCAGGCCGCCCTCGCCAAGGTCCCCGAGCTCGACCCGCGCGACATCGACGACCTGATGCTCGGCTGCGGCCTCCCCGGTGGCGAGCAGGGCAACAACCTGGGCCGGATCGTCGCCGTCCAGATGGGGATGGACCACCTCCCCGGCTGCACGATCACCCGCTACTGCTCCTCCTCGCTCCAGACCTCGCGCATGGCGCTGCACGCCATCAAGGCGGGCGAGGGCGACGTCTTCATCTCGGCCGGCGTCGAGATGGTCTCCAGCTTCACGAAGGGCAACTCGGACTCCCTGCCCGACACGCACAACCCCCTCTTCGCCGACGCCGAGGCCCGCACGGCCGCCGTCGCCGCCTCCGAGGGCTCCAGCTGGCACGACCCGCGCGAGGACGGCCTCGTCCCCGACGCGTACATCGCCATGGGCCAGACCGCCGAGAACCTGGCGCGCTGGAAGGGCATCAGCCGCCAGGAGATGGACGAGTTCGGCGTACGGTCCCAGAACCTCGCCGAGCAGGCCATCAAGAACGGCTTCTGGGAGCGCGAGATCACCCCGGTCACGACCCCGGACGGCACGGTCGTCTCCACGGACGACGGCCCGCGCGCGGGTGTCACGCTGGAGGGCGTGCAGGGCCTCAAGCCCGTCTTCCGCCCCGACGGCCTGGTCACCGCCGGCAACTGCTGCCCGCTCAACGACGGCGCCGCCGCGCTCGTGATCATGTCGGACACGAAGGCCCGCGAGCTCGGCCTGACCCCGCTCGCCCGCATCGTCTCGACCGGCGTCTCGGGCCTCTCCCCCGAGATCATGGGCCTCGGCCCGGTCGAGGCCTCCAAGCAGGCCCTCAAGCGCGCCGGTCTGACGATCGACGACATCGACCTGGCCGAGATCAACGAGGCCTTCGCCGCCCAGGTGATCCCGTCCTACCAGGACCTGGGTCTGGATCTGGACAAGGTGAACGTCAACGGCGGCGCCATCGCCGTCGGCCACCCCTTCGGCATGACCGGCGCCCGCATCACCGGCACGCTGATCAACAGCCTGCAGTTCCACGACAAGCAGTTCGGCCTGGAGACCATGTGCGTCGGCGGCGGCCAGGGCATGGCCATGGTCATCGAGCGGCTGAGCTGAGCCGTAGCGGAGGGTAGGGGTCGCCTGAGGGACGAAGGCGGCACTCCCCCAGCCTTCGGCCGGGGGCGCCCCCAGCCCGCAGCGGAGTCGAAGCGAAGCGCGAGCGAAGAAGCGAGCGGCTGAGCTGAGCCGTAGCGGCCGCGGGCGGGCGGCGGCGCTCCCATGGCCGTCCGACACGGGATTCAACCGCTCCGCGTCCCGGCCGTGACCGAATCTCCCCCAGGATGTGACCTATGTCCCGGGGGAGAGCTGTTTCCGCAGGTCACAGCAGTTTCGGGACTAAACACCCGGCCTAAATACCTGTCCATTTCGTGACGTAATGCACTGACAGGACGCGCACTCCCGGGACAAGCTGATGTAGGAAGTCGGGGGATCGACTCGGAATCGGGAGTACGTCAGTGAGCGCCATGTCCTTTGCCCTGCTGGTGACCACGGCCGCCGCCACGGCCGTGGGCGCCGCCGCCCTGCACGCTGCCCACGGTCTCCGTAAGCAGGTCGTCGCCCTGCGTGGCGAACTCGCCGCCGCGCGTGGGGTGTCCGTCCCGCACGCCCGGGAGACGCCCGCCTCGGAGATACGCGCCGCGGTCGCCGAGGCGCTCGCCGAGGAGCGCGAGCGCGAGCTCGCCGAGGCGCGTGCCTTCTGGGCGGCCCAGGAGGCCCGTGACGCGGCCGACGCGCCCTCCCTGCTGGGCGGCCTCGGCGGCCCCGCCGAGGACGGCGGCCCCTTCTACGTGCCGCGCCAGGCGGACTTCGCGGGTCTGGAGGCCATGGCCCTGGAGGCGATGGAGGCCGAGGCCGCCGCGCTGGACGGCCCGGGCGTCGACAGCGTCCTGGAGGAGTTCCCGGAGCTGACCGAGTACGCGGAGGACTCCCCCGAGCTCGCCGCGGCCCGCCGTCGCCACCCCTCGCACCCGGACTTCGTCCCGGTCCAGACGCCCGTCGTCACCGACCACGAGCGCACCGTGTCGCGCCTTGAGGAGCTGGCCGACACGCGCGTCGCGCTGACCGACGTACGCCCCGGCCCGCTCGGCACGCTCGACGTGTACGTCTTCGCCGACGGCACCACGCTCTGCATGACCCCCGGCCACCGGGAGACCGCGGAGCGCCTCGCCGAGGCCCTGCGCGCCGGCCGTACGCCGGTCCTGCTCGGCGGCTCCGGCGTCTCGGGCGCGTACGCCCTGACGTTCTCCTTCGGGGAGGCGGACGACGAGAACGTCTACATCCTCGCCGACCGCGTGATCGCCTCGCTCTGACCCGGCCCGGCGGCCGTGCCGCCGGGTCTACAGCCCCGAGCGCGCCGCCGCGTCCCGCACCAGCCTCACGGCCTCGCCCAGTTCCCCTTCCCGGGAGCCGGCCGGGGCCGTTCGCAGAGCCTCCGCCAGATCGGTTCCCGCGACGAGCAGTTGGTCGGCGACGGCGAAGACGCCCGCGTCCGGCATGATCCGGCCCTCCCCGTCCCCGACCGCCTCGGGCTCCTCGATCCGCTGCGCCCAGAGCGCCAACCGCCGGGCCAGCGCGAGCCCTTCGGCGGCTGCACCGCGCTGGAGCCGGCTCTGCGGGGCGGCCCGCAACCGGTCGGCGAACCGTTCGACGGCGGCGGTCAGTTCAGTCGTATCGAGCACTCCGCGACCCTACGCGCCCTCCACGCACTGTTGCCAACGCGCCGACGCTCGGGCACGGTGTCGGGAAGGAGCACACGGCAACACGCGTCCGGAGGCGCCGATGTCCCACGCATTCTCCGAAGAGACCCACCGCAACCTGCTCGCCCGTATCCCGCACTGCACCGGTCGTGAGATCTCCGACTGGCTTCGCACCGTCGAGGAAGGCCCCTCCCTCGTCCGCTTCGAGGAGAAGGTCAGCTGGCTCCGGGGCGAGCACGACCTCGCGTACGGCCACGCGAAGGCGATCATCCATGAGTACGACCTTCGACGGGCGGCCCGTCGACTGCTCTGACGTCGACCGCACCGGCGTCCGGTGAGGGGCCCGGCGTGGGCCCCTCACCCTCGGTAGAGTGGGAGAACGATGGTTCTCCCACGCGAGGGGTGATCGGACCATGCAGACCATGGACGCCGAGACCGCCGAGGAGCGGCTGCTGGAGGCCGCCGAGGAGCTGTTCGACGAGCGCGGGGTGCAGGCGGTCGGCATGGACGCCATCCGTTCCGCGTCGGGCGTCTCGCTCAAGCGCCTCTACCAGCTCTTCCCGTCCAAGGACCATCTGGTGTGGGCCGTCCTGAACCGCCGTGACGGCGCCGTGCGCGAGGCCATCGCCGCTCACGGAGCCGCGCATGCCACCACCCCGTACGAGCGCGTCCTGGCGGTCTTCGACCACCTCGGCGAGCGGTTCGCCGACCCCGGCTTCCGGGGCTGTGCCTTCATCAACACCTTCGGCGAGATGGGTGGCATCTCAGCGGACGTCGCCGCCATCGCCCGCGGACACAAGCAGGCCCTGCGGGGGTACTTCGCCGAGCAGACCGCCGCCCTCGGGGCGCCCGGGGAGCTGGCCGACCAGCTGGCGCTGCTCGCCAACGGCGCCATGGTCGTCGCGGGCATCGACCGTTCGCCCGAGCCGGCCGCACAGGCGAAGGACGCGGCCCAGGTCCTCCTGAACGCGGCGCTCAAGGGCTGACCGCACCCGGCCCCCGGCTGACCGCCCCCGGCCCCCGCCGTCCGCCCCGGCCCCAGCGCCCTCAGCCCCGCCGTCCGCCCCGCCCTCCGCGCCCCGAGCACCGCCCCGCCCCGCGCCGCGCCCGCTGTGACGTGGCACACGGAACGCGGAAGGGCCCGCCCGGAAGCCGGGCGGGCCCTTCGTCACACTCGCGTGTGCGCACGGGTCGTGCGTCAGTCGTCGCCCTGCAGGATCGACAGCAGACGCAGCATCTCCAGGTAGATCCACACCAGGGTCAGGGTGAGGCCGAAGGCCGCCAGCCAGGACTCCTCGCGCGGGGCGCCGTAGGTCAGGCCGTCCTCGACCTGCTTGAAGTCCAGGGCGAGGAAGCAGGCACCGAGGATGATGCCGATGACACCGAAGAGGATGCCGAGGCCGCCGCTGCGGAAGCCCAGGCCGTCACCGGCGCCGTCGAAGAGCGAGAAGAGCGCGTTGACCGCCATCAGCAGGATGAAGCCGATCGCGGCCGCCATCACGAAGCCGTAGAAGCGGCGCGTGACGCGGATCCAGCGCATCTTGTACGCGATCAGCACACCGGCGAAGACCGCCATCGTGCCGAGCACCGCCTGCGCGACCACACCGGGCGAGATGTAGGTCGAGACCGTGGCGGAGATGACGCCGAGGAAGAATCCCTCGAATGCCGCGTAGGAAAGGATCAGCGCAGGCGAGGGCTTGCGCTTGAACGACTGGATCATCGCCAGGACGAAGGCCACCAGGGCGGCGCCGATGGCGACCCCGTAGGACTTGCCGAGGTTCTCCGGGTCGACCGGCATGACGATCCACGACAGGGCGGCGAAGACGACGACCGTGCCGAGCGTCATGGCCGTACGGCTCACGACGTCGTCGATCGTCATCACGTTGCCGGGGGCCTGCTCCGGGGCGCCGAGCTGCGTGTCCTGGGCGTACGGGTTCGTCGCGTACGGGTTCGTCGCGCCTTGGGCGTACGGGTTGGTCCCGACGGCGGGGCCCCCGGCCTGCGGCTGCGGCGGCGGTGTGAAGCCGGCGTGGCCGTTGTCGCGGCTGAACCCCCGTCGCGAGAAGACCGGGTTACTGCTCCTCATCTCACTCCTCCATGGCCGCACTGCGCGGCCTTGCGTCAAGAGTAATAGGGAAGCAAAAGAAACTCCCTAGTGCTCGGGGAGGATCTTTCCGAGATCGTTAGGGAGGCGCCGGGATCGACGGCGGTGAGCTGTGCCCGGAACCGGACTCGAACCTGTTCCGAACGGGCCTCTGACCTGGGATAACGTCGCGAGCTGGGCGTTTCTCCCCGCGCATCCTCGT
>NZ_JBHUYJ010000103.1:26068-27933 GCF_042668715.1 Streptomyces sp. NPDC057271 | reverse complement strand
GACGAAGTCGATGGAGGCGCCGCCCAGGTACGGGGCGCTCATGCGGTCGGTGACGACCTTGACGCCGTCGAAGTCCTTGACGACGTCGCCGTCGAGCGAACGCTCGTCGAAGAAGAGCTGGTAGCGCAGGCCGGAGCAGCCGCCGGGCTGAACGGCGACGCGCAGCGCCAGGTCGTCGCGGCCTTCCTGGTCGAGCAGGGCCTTGACCTTGGCCGCGGCGGCGTCAGACAGGAGGATGCCGTCGCTGACAGTGGTCTTCTCGTCCGATACGGACATCTGCTTCTCTCCCGGGTTGTACGGAGACTGCTTGCCGACGGGTCCAACCGGCGGGGCCCCGGATTCATTCCGGGCGAGGCTCGGCTTTCACGTCTTTTCCCCTTCATGCTCGCACACCCGCCCGCGGAGCGGAGAACGACAAGATCCGAAGTGTGGACCGCGAATTCGTCACATCGACACTATGGACATCGTCAAAGTGACGTGAAGCGGTTATGATAGATAGCGTCATTTAGACGAAAAGCGCTGCCGCAGATAGTAGAAAGGGTGCGTGACGTGACCACCGCCCAGCCCCTGGACGTCCAGCCGACGCCGCTCGCCCTGCTGCTGCTCGGCCGCGAGGCCGACCCGAAGAGCGAGCGCGGGGTGGAGTGTCCCGGCGACCTTCCGTCGCCGTCCGACCCCGACCTCGTGGAACGCGCCCGCGCGGCCAAGGAGAAGCTCGGGGACAAGGTCTTCGTGCTCGGCCACCACTACCAGCGCGACGAGGTCATCCAGTTCGCCGACGTCACGGGCGACTCCTTCAAGCTCGCCCGCGACGCGGCCGCCCGCCCGGAGGCCGAGTACATCGTCTTCTGCGGTGTGCACTTCATGGCCGAGTCGGCCGACATCCTCACCACGGACGACCAGAAGGTCGTTCTGCCCGACCTCGCGGCCGGCTGCTCGATGGCCGACATGGCCACCGCCGAGCAGGTCGCCGAGTGCTGGGACGTACTGACCGAGGCCGGTGTGGCCGAGCAGGTCGTCCCCGTCTCGTACATGAACTCCTCGGCCGACATCAAGGCCTTCACGGGCAAGCACGGGGGCACGATCTGCACCTCGTCCAACGCCAAGCGCGCCCTCGACTGGGCCTTCGAGCAGGGTGAGAAGGTCCTCTTCCTGCCCGACCAGCACCTGGGCCGGAACACGGCGGTGCGGGAGATGGGCATGTCGCTGGACGACTGCGTCCTGTACAACCCGCACAAGCCGAACGGCGGCCTGACCGTCGAGGAGCTGCGGAACGCCAAGATGATCCTGTGGCGCGGCCACTGCTCGGTGCACGGCCGCTTCTCGCTGGACTCGGTCAACGACGTGCGCGAGCGGATCCCGGGCGTGAACGTGCTGGTGCACCCCGAGTGCAAGCACGAGGTCGTCGCCGCCGCGGACTACGTCGGCTCGACGGAGTACATCATCAAGACGCTGGAGGCGGCCCCGGCCGGCTCGAAGTGGGCGATCGGCACGGAGCTGAACCTGGTCCGCCGCGTGGCCAACGCGCACCCGGACAAGGAGGTCGTCTTCCTCGACAAGACGGTCTGCTTCTGCTCGACGATGAACCGGATCGACCTGCCGCACCTGGTGTGGGCGCTGGAGTCGCTGGCCGAGGGCAACCTGGTCAACCGGATCCAGGTCGACAAGGAGACGGAGAGCTTCGCGAAGCTGGCGCTTGAGCGGATGCTGGCGCTGCCGTAACGGTTCTCCCGTAGATACGCCGGAGGGGGGGGCCCCCCCCGGGGGGGGTGGCCCCCCCGCTTTGGGTGGGGGAAGGTCCCGGTGTTCCGCCGCCTTCCATCCTCCGGAGTCCCCTCCCCCTCTTCTTAGGTTTTTTGTGTTCC
>NZ_JBHUYJ010000103.1:0-26058 GCF_042668715.1 Streptomyces sp. NPDC057271 | reverse complement strand
GGGGGGGGAAGGGGGGGGGGGAGGTTGGGGGGGGGTGGGGGGGGGGGGGGGGTGGGGTTTGGTGGGCGGTTTCCCCGGGGGCACGCGGGGGGGGGCCCCCCAAAGGGGGGGTGGCCCCCCCCTCCGGCGTGGGGCGTCAGACGTCCAGGGTGTCCAGCAGCGTCGCGTCCGCGGGGGTCACGTCCCGCTGCTCGGGGTTGTCGGGCGTGCCGTCCCGCTTCGCCTTCCTCGCCACCCTCTTCTTCGCGCGGCGCTCCTTGCGGAGTTCCACCATCGCGTAGAGCGTCGGGACGAGCAGCAGCGTCAGCAGCGTCGAGGTGATCAGACCGCCGATCACCACCACCGCAAGCGGCTGGGCGATGAAGCCGCCGTCGCCGGTGATGCCGAGCGCCATCGGGAGCAGCGCGAAGATCGTCGCCAGGGCCGTCATCAGGATCGGGCGGAGCCGGTGACGGCCACCCTCGACGACCGCCTCGACGATCCCGAGCCCCTGCGACCTGTACTGGTTGATCAGGTCGATCAGGACGATCGCGTTGGTGACCACGATGCCGATCAGCATCAGCATGCCGATCATCGCCGGGACACCCATCGCCGTGCCCGTGATCACGAGCAGACCGATCGCACCGGTCGCCGCGAACGGGATCGACACCAGCAGGATCAGCGGCTGGACGAGCGACCTGAAGGTCGCGACCAGGAGCATGAAGACGATCGCGATCGCCGCGAGCATGGCGAGGCCGAGGTTGACGAACGCCTCGGACTGGTCCTCGGAGACACCGCCGATGGAGGCGGTCGCGCCCTTCGGGAGGTCGAGCGCGGCGATCTTCGACTGGAGAGCCGCGCTCACCGCGCCGGTGTTGTCACCGGTCGGCTTGGCCGTGATCGTCGCGGCCCGCGAGCCGTCGATCCGGGTCATCGAGACGGGACCCGGCACCAGCTTCACGTCGGCGATGTCGCCGAGCTTGACCGGTCCGAGCGGCAGCGCCTTCAGGCCGTCCATCGTGGTGGCCGGCTTCGCCGAGGTCAGGACGATGTCCCGCTCGGTGTCGTCGAGGATCGCCTTGCCCGCGGGGGTGCCGCGGACCGCCTGCGCGACGGCCATGCCGAGCGTCGTGTCGTCGAAGCCGAGGTCCGCCGCCTTCGCGTTGGCCCTGACGGAGATCCGGGGCACGGACTGCGACAGGTCGCTCTGGACGTCGGTGACGTCCTTCAGCTTCGCGACCTCCGCCTTGACCGCCTCGGAGGCCTTCTTCAGGGTGTCCGCGTCGGAGGCCTTGACCACCACGCTCAGGTCCTGGCTGCCGAAGCCGTCGCCCGCCGCGATCGTCGTGTCGCCGATGCCGTCGAGCTCCCCGAGGGCCTCGTCGATGGCGTCGCGGGTCTTCTCGTACGACGCCGAGTCCTCCAGCGTCACCTGGTACGAGGCCTGGTTGGCGCCCGTGCCGCCGCCGAAGGCGGCCATGAAGCCCGAGGAGCCGACCGTGACCTGGTAGTTCTTCACCCCGTCGGTGGAGGCGAGGACCTTCTCGATCTTCTTCGCGGACTCGTCGGCGGCCGCGAGGCTGGTGCCGGGAGCCAGCTCCTGCTTGATGCTCAGGACCTCCTGCTCGCCCTGGTCGAAGAAGTTCGTCTTCAGGAGCGGGGCCATGCCGAAGGTGCCGACCAGGACGACGATCGCGATCGCCACGCTGGTGAGACGGCGCCGGGTCGCGAACCGCAGGACCGGGACGTACAGGCGCTGCAGCCGGCTCCTGCCCTCCTTCTCCTCCGCGAGGCGCCGGGCCTCGTCCGGGTCCTCCGAGGTGCCCTTGGGGGCGCGCAGGAACCAGTACGAGAGCACCGGGACGACGGTGAGCGAGACCAGGAGCGAGGCGAGCAGGGCCGCGGAGACCGTCAGGCTGAACGAGCCGAACAGCTCGCCGACCATGCCCCCGACCAGGCCGATCGGCAGGAAGACCGCGACGGTGGTGAGCGTGGAGGAGGTCACGGCGCCCGCGACCTCGCGTACGGCGGTGAGGATCGCGGCCTGGCGCTCCTCGCCGTAGCCGAGGTGCCGCTTGATGTTCTCCAGGACCACGATCGAGTCGTCGACGACCCGGCCGATGGCGATGGTGAGAGCGCCCAGCGTCAGCATGTTGAGCGAGAGGTCACGGGTCCACAGCACGATCAGGGCCAGGACGACCGAGAGCGGGATGGAGACCGCGGTGACCAGCGTGGAGCGGATCGAGGCCAGGAAGACCAGGATCACCAGGACGGCCATGACGAGACCGAGCGCGCCCTCCGTGGTCAGACCGGAGATCGACTTGGAGACCGCGGGGCCCTGGTCGGAGACGACGGTGAGCTCGGCGCCCGAGCCGAGGTCCGCGCGCAGCCCGGGGAGCTTGTCCCTGACCGCGTCCGAGATGGCGACGGCGCTGCCGTCGTTGTCCATGGTGGCCATCACGGCGAGGCTCGGCCTGCCGTCCGTACGGGTGATGGAGACCCGGGAGGCCTCCGCCTGCTTCACCGTGGCCACGTCGGCGAGGCGGACGGTGTCGCCCTTCTCGGGCTTGATGCGCAGGTCCTGGATCTGCTGGAGCGAGGTGAAGCCGCCGCCGACCTGCACCGTCCGGCTCTTGCCGTCCTCGGAGAAGGAGCCGGCGGGCACCGTGCCGCCGCCCGACCGGATGGCCTCGGCGAGCTTCACGGTGGTGAGGCCGGCTGCGGCGAGCTTCCTGTCGTCGGGGGTGACGGAGACCTGGAGGTCCTGGACGCCGTCGATGGAGACCTGGCCGACGCCGTCGATGTCCTCCAGGGCGGGGACGACCGTGCGCTCCAGCTGGTCGGCCAGGGCCTGCTGGTCCTTGTCGGAGGTGACGGCGAGGACGACGGTCGGGATGTCGTCGGTGGAACCGGCGACGACCTGCGGGTCGACCCCGTCGGGAAGCGCCACGCGCGCCCGGTTCACGGCCTGCTGGACGTCGGCGACGAGCTGCTTGGTGCCCTCGTCGCCGTAGTCGAAGGTGGCCATGATGAGGGCGTTGCCCTCGGAGGCGGTGGAGGTGACGCCCTTGATGCCGTCGACGGCCTTGATCGTGCTCTCGAGCGGCTCGACGACCTGCTTCTCGACCACGTCGGGCGACGCGCCCTGGTAGGGGGCGAGGACCGAGACCATCGGGAGCTCGATCGAGGGCAGCAGTTGCTGCTTCAGCTGCGGGATGGCTATCGCCCCGAAGACGATGGCCACGATGGACATCAGCCCGATCAGGGCCCGTTGCGCGAGGCTGAATCTGGACAGCCAGGACATGGGGTCTCTCTTCTGTGGCGTGCTCGGCAGGCGGGCGGTGCTGGGTGCCCGCCTACACGATCAGCCATGGGAAGCGCCGGATCCTCGGCCCCGGGGTCCAAATCCTTATCCGACGTATACCGCGTCTGGAGTACGCCGGGGTACTCCCTCACTCCACCCTTGGACGTACCAGCCCCGACTCGTACGCCGTGACGACCAGCTGGGCCCGGTCCCGCGCGCCGAGTTTGGCCATGGCCCGGTTCACGTGCGTCTTCACGGTGAGGGGGCTGACCGCCAGGCGTTCGGCGATCTCGTCGTTGGAGTGACCGCCCGCGACGAGGACGAGGACCTCGCGTTCACGGGTGGTGAGGGCGGCCAGCCGCTCGGAGTAGGCCGGGGAGTCCGGATCGTCGTCGAGTCCCGAACTGCCGCCCTGCGCAAGGAACTTGGCGATCAGCCCCTTGGTCGCGACGGGCGAGAGCAGGGCCTCCCCGGCGGCGGCGAGACGAATGGCGTTGAGCAGTTCGTCCGGTTCCGCCCCTTTGCCGAGGAAGCCCGAGGCCCCGGCGCGGAGCGACTGCACGACGTACTCGTCGACCTCGAAGGTGGTCAGCATGACGATGCGTACGCCGGACAGCTCCGGGTCCGCGGTGATGAGACGGGTGGCGGCCAGCCCGTCCGTACCCGGCATCCGGATGTCCATCAGGACGACGTCGGCCCGGGTGGCCCGGGCGAGCGCGACCGCCTCGGCCCCGTCCGCCGCCTCGGCGACGACCTCCATGTCCGGCTCGGAGTTCACGAGCACTTTGAACGCGCTGCGGAGCAGGGCCTGGTCGTCGGCGAGCAGTACTCGGATGGTCATGTGTCCTCCCCCGTACGGGCCGTCACGGGCAGTATCGCCTGGACGCGGAAGCCTCCGCCGTACCGGGGTGCCGCGGTCAGGGTGCCGCCGAGGGCGCTGACACGCTCGCGCATCCCGATCAGCCCGTGGCCTCCGGTGCCGTCGGCGGGCGTCGGCTGCTGCGGTACGCCGTTGTCGAGGACGGTGATCTCGACGGTCCGGCCGACGCGGACGACGCTCACCTCGGCCTTGGCATCCGGGCCCGCGTGCTTCTGCACGTTGGTCAGCGCCTCCTGGATGATCCGGTACGCGGCGAGGTCGACGGCCGCCGGCAGCGTGGCGTCGTCGGCGGCGCGCGCCAGCTCGACCGGGAGGCCGGCGTGACGGAAGGTGGCGAGGAGCTCGTCGAGGACGGTGAGCCCGGGCGCCGGTTCGGTGGGCGCCTCCGGGTCGCCGGACTGACGGAGCAGGCCGACGGTGGCGCGCAGCTCGTTGAGGGCGGAGCGGCTGGCGTTGCGGACGTGGGCCAGGGCCTCCTTGGCCTGGTCGGGCCGCCTGTCCATGACATGGGCGGCGACCCCCGCCTGGACGTTGACCAGCGCGATGTGGTGGGCGACGACGTCGTGCAGATCGCGGGCGATCCGCAGGCGCTCCTCGGCGACCCGGCGCCGGGCCTCCTCGTCCCGGCTCCGCTCGGCGCGCTCGGCGCGTTCGCGGATGGCGTCGACGAAGGCGCGGCGGCTGCGGACGGCGTCGCCCGCGGCCGCGGCCATACCGGTCCAGGCGAAGACGCCGAGGTTCTCCTGCGCGTACCAGGGGGTGGGTCCGAACAGCATCGCGCCGCAGGTCAGCACGGCCATCGTGGTGAGGCCGACGCGCCAGGTGGTGGGGCGGTCGGTGCGGGCGGCGACCGTGAAGAGCGCGATGACGGTGCTCATCGTGACGGGGGCCGGACTGTTGTCGGTGATCAGCTCGACGAGGGTGACGCCGCCGGTGAAGGCGAGGACGGCGAGGGGGTCGCGCCGCCGCAGGACGAGGGCTCCGGCGCCGAGCACCATGAGGAGCACGCTGCTCGCGTCGGGAGTGCGGTCGCCGAAGGTGGGGCCGTTGCGGCTGCCGTGGGGGTCGGCGAAGGAGGCCGTGATCATGCAGGCGAGCACGGCGAACGCGAGGGCCCCGTCGAAGGCGAGGGGGTGCGCCCGCAGCCACTGCCGGCCCCGCTGGAAGCCGCTGTCGAGGGAGGTCACGACAGGCAACGGTACGGGGTGGTACGTACCGGTGCCCCGCCCCTCGGCCGAGGGGCGGGGCACCAGGTGCGTCGGAGTCGTGCGGCTCAGCCCGGGATCAGGCCGTCGTCGGAGAGCAACTCGCGCACCTCGTCGAGGGTCGCGTCCGGCGACGGCAGGATCAGCTCGGAGGGCTCCAGGGCGTCGTCCGGGAGGGGCTCACCGAGCCGGCGGACCTCGTCGAGCAGCGCGGACAGGGTCCGGCGGAAACCGGCGGAGTCCCCCGACTCCATCTCTGCGAGCAGCTCGTCGTCCAGCCGGTTCAGCTCGGCGAAGTGGCTGTCGGCCAGCGTCCACTGACCCTCCCCCATGATCCGTACGATCATGACGCGTCCTTCGGGCTCGTTACCGCTCGGTGCCGCTTCTCGCTCTCCTGCTTACTCCAGCCCGCCTCCGCTCGCCACCGCTCGCTACTGCTTGTCGAACCGCGGCCGGGACTGCTGCTGGTCCTGCGGCGTGGCCGCGCCGTTGCCGCCCTCGATCGCCTGCTTCGAGGCCGAGGGCCCTCCGGCCAGCTCCGCCTTCATCCGCTGGAGCTCCAGCTCGACGTCCGTGCCGCCGGACAGCCGGTCCAGCTCGGCCTGGATGTCGTCCTTGGCCAGGCCCGACTGGTCGTCGAGCGCGCCCGAGGCGAGCAGCTCGTCGATCGCGCCGGCCCGCGCCTGGAGCTGCGCCGTCTTGTCCTCGGCGCGCTGGATGGCCACACCGACGTCGCTCATCTCCTCCGAGATACCGGAGAAGGACTCGGCGATCCGGGTCTGCGCCTGGGCGGCCGTGTACGTCGCCTTGATGGTCTCCTTCTTCGTACGGAAGGCGTCCACCTTGGCCTGGAGACGCTGCGCGGCCAGCGTGAGCTTCTCCTCCTCGCCCTGCAGCGTCTGGTGCTGCACCTCGAGGTCGCTCACCTGCTGCTGGAGCGCCGCCCGCCGGGAGAGCGCCTCACGGGCCAGGTCCTCGCGGCCGAGCGCCAGCGCCTTGCGGCCCTGGTCCTCCAGCTTCGCGGACTGGCCCTGGAGCTGGTTCAGCTGCAGTTCGAGCCGCTTGCGCGACGTCGCCACGTCGGCGACACCCCGGCGGACCTTCTGCAGGAGCTCCAGCTGCTTCTGGTAGGAGTAATCGAGGGTCTCGCGCGGATCCTCGGCCCGGTCAAGGGCCTTGTTTGCCTTCGCGCGGAAGATCATCCCCATACGCTTCATGACACCGCTCATGGGCTTCGCGCGCCCCCTTCTGACGGACTCGGCTCAAGCACTCCAACAGGATCCACAGTACGGGCCCTGTCTCCATTGACGCACTGTTCGGGGCCGGATGTGCTCCTCCCCAAGGACGAGTGCGAACGGGCTCTCTCCGGCCCAGGGAGTAGATGGACCTCGGGGAAACCGTGCGTGTCGTCCGTACGTACCCCCACAGACGCGGGCCGATACCAGATCGTTCCCGCCCGCACTGGGGTCCACACCCCCCACCACGTACCCTGGGCTTTGTGTTCCGTAGCCGTTCCAAGGAAGAGAAGGCCCCCACCGACAAGGTGACGGCGGACCTCTCCAAGCAGCCCCGCGACCCCGAGGCCCCCAAGGGCCGCCCGACCCCGAAACGGAGTGAGGCGCAGACCCAGCGCCGTCGCGCCGCGACGGTGCCGACCGACCGCAAGGAGGCCGCCAAGCGCCAGCGCGAGGCCCGCCGCTCCGACCTGGCCCGCCAGCGCGAGGCGCTGGCCAGCGGCGACGAGCGTTATCTGCCGGCCCGCGACAAGGGTCCGGTCCGTCGCTTCGTGCGCGACTTCGTCGACTCGCGCTTCGCGATCGCCGAGTTCTTCCTGCCGATGGCCGTGGTGATCCTCGTGCTGTCGATGATCCGCGTCCCGGTGCTGCAGAACGTCTCTCTGCTGCTCTGGCTCGGTGTGATCGTGATGATCGTCATCGACTCGATCGGCATCTGGCTCCGCCTGAAGAAGCAGCTGGCCGAGCGCTTCCCGAACGAGCCGAAGCGCGGTGCCGTGGCCTACGGCCTCATGCGTACGCTCCAGATGCGCCGACTGCGACTGCCGAAGCCGCAGGTCAAGCGCGGAGAGCGGCCCTGAGCGCGGGAAGCTCCGAGTCCGGCACGGGTACGGGTGGCGGTCCGCTGCTGCCCGCCACCTCCCCGTGGCCGAGCGGGTACGGCGGGCTGCGCGAGACCGTCCGCCAGGAACTCGTCGCCCGCCAGCTCGACGAGCAGATAGCCGGGCGCTACCCGGTGGGCCAGCGACTGCGGATCCTGGACGCGGGCATGGGGCAGGGCACCCAGGCGCTGCGCCTCGCCAGGGCCGGTCACACCGTGACCGGCCTGGAGGCCGATCCCGAGCTGCTCCAGGCCGCCCGTGACTCGCTGGCCACCGAGCCGGCCGGGATCCGTGAACGGGTGCGGCTGATCGAGGGCGACGGCCGCGAGACGGGCGTGCACTTCCTGCCGGGCAGCTTCGACGTCGTGCTCTGCCACGGCGTGCTGATGTACGCGGACGAGCCCGACGCTCTCCTCGCGGGCCTCGCCCGGATGCTGGCGCCCGGCGGCCTGCTCTCCCTGGTCGTGCGGAACGCCGACTCCCTGGCCATGCGGCCGGGCCTCGCCGGGGACTGGTCGGGCGCGCTGTCCGGCTTCGAGTCGGACACGTACACCGACGACAACGGATTCAAGGTCCGGGCCGACCGGCTCGACGCGCTGACGTCGACGCTGGCGGGGATCGCCGCACCGCTGCACGCCTGGTACGGCGTGCGGGTCCTCACCGACGGTGTGGCGGGCGATGTGGGACTGCCCGCCGCCGAGGAGCTCGAGCGGCTGCTCGCCGCGGAGGACCGGGCCGGACGGACGGACCCGTACCGCAGGGTCGCGGCGCTGCTGCACCTGTGCGGGGTACGGGGCTGACACCCGGGCGTCCCGCGCCCCTGATCGACCGCCTCCGCCGAGGCGTACGAACCAGATGAACGCGATATTCCGGACATGGGTGCCTCCCGTGTCCGACGCCTCCTTCCGGCCCTGACGGCCCGCGCGTGCGCGACGGCCCGGGTCTCGGGCTGCGACGGCCGGCCGGTGAACGCGACCCGACACGACGAACGCGACCCGACACGACGAACGCGGCCGGACACGACGAACGCGGGGCCGGACACGACGAAGGCGGCCCGGGCCCTCGGGGCCCGAGCCGCCCGGCGTCCGCACGGAACGGCTAGGCCTCGGCCGCGCTCGTGAGCGACATCGTGTAGATCTTCCCGTCGTCCTCGAAGAGGGTGACCTGCTCGACGCCGCCCTCCAGGAGCTCCTTCCAGACCTCACCGATCCAGGACTCGGCGTCGCCCTGGGTGGTCCAGTCCTCCGGCTCCACCGCGGGAGCCGTCTCCGAGCCGTCGGCCTTCTCGAACCGCCACGTCCATGCCATGTCCGCCTCCTGAGGTTCACCGGATGATCGGTTTCCTGCCCGCAGCGTAGCCGGGCGCGCACCCCTTGCGGCGACGCGGGAGGATCAAGGGGTGGAACTGACTCTGCTCGGCACCGGCGCCCCGCTCGGGCTCCCCCGCCCCGAATGCCCCTGCGCCGTGTGCGCGTCCTCCCGCGGCGACCGGGCGCGGGCGGCCACCTCGCTGCTCGTGGACGAGTCGCTGCTGCTCGATCTGACACCCGGGGCCGCGCTGGCGGCCGCCCGGGCCGGGCATTCACTGGTCGGCGTGCGACAGGTGCTTCTCACCCATCCGCACGACGGTCCGGCGGTGGAGGTGCCCGCCGGGCTGCCGGCCGCCGGGCGGGTGCCGGACGGCCGGGAGCTGACGCTGATCAGCGGGCACCGGGTGCGGGCCGTGTCGATGGACTCGCCGGGTACGGGATACGAGGTGACGTCGCCGGACGGCGAGCGGCTGCTCTATCTCCCGCCCGGCGGCTCCCCCGCCGGCCTGCCGGACGATCACCGGCCGCCGTACGACATGGTGGTCATGGACGTCACGGGCCGGTCCGACGCGCTGGCGCGGCTGCGGTCGACCGGGGCGGTCGGGGCGAGCACCGACGTGATCGCCGTCCATCTCGACCACGACGTGCCGAACGGTGCCGAGCTGGACCGCCGGCTCGCCGCCGCCGGGGCGCGGACGGTGCCGGACGGCACGACCCTGTACGTCGGCGAGTACCACGCCGTGCCCGACGTGCCGCGTCGCACGCTGGTGACCGGCGGGGCGCGGTCGGGCAAGTCGGTGGAGGCCGAGCGGCGCCTGGAGACCTTCCCCGAGGTGCTGTACGTGGCGACCGGCGGGACGCGCGAGGGCGACCCGGAGTGGGCGCAGCGGGTGACCCTGCACCGGGACCGTCGGCCGGGGTCCTGGCGTACGGCCGAGACCTGTGACCTCGTACCGCTGCTCCAGGAGGACGGGGGTCCCGCGCTGCTGATCGACTGTCTGTCCCTCTGGCTGACGGACGCGATGGACCGGGTGGGCGCCTGGGACGAGGAGCGGTGGGCGGACGGCGGGCAGGAAGCGCTGCGGAAGCGGGTGGAGGAGCTGGTGGCGGCGGTCCGCGCCACGTCCCGCACGGTCGTCGCCGTCACCAACGAGGTGGGGTCGGGGGTCGTGCCGGCCACCGCGTCGGGGCGGCGGTACCGGGATGAGCTGGGTCGGCTGAACGCGTCCTTCGGCGACGAGTGCGAGCAGGTGCTCCTTGTCGTCGCGGGCCAGGCGCTGGTGCTGCGCGGGTAGGGTTCGATCACCCATTCCATCGCCGACCGACGTCACGAGGGAGAGCCTTGAACCTGGACGACTTCTCCGATCTGATCGAGCGCCCCGACGGCGGGGTGCGACGTGACGCCGAGGAACGCCGGGAGCGGCTGATCGTTCCGCCCGGTGCGCTCGGCCGGCTCGACGAACTCGGCGAGTGGCTCTCGGCGGCGCAGGGGTCGGTCGAGGTGCGGGCGATCGAGCAGCCGAAGCTGGTGCTCTTCGCCGGCGACCACGGGGTGGCCTCGCTCGGGGTGTCGGGCCGCGAGGCCGGGACCGCGCACGAACTCGTCCGCTCGGTGCTCGACGGGGCGAGTCCGGTGGCGGTGCTGGCCCGCAGCGCGCGGGTGCCGGTACGGGTGGTGGACGCCGGTCTCGACTGCGATCCGGAGCTGTTGCCCACCGAGGTCGTACGGCACCGGGTGCGACGCGGCAGCGGCCGGATCGACCTCGAGAACGCGCTGACCGCCGAGGAGACCGAGGCGGCGATCCGGCTCGGCATGGCGATCGCCGACGAGGAGGCCGACTCGGGCACCGATCTGGTCGTGCTCGGCGATCTGAGCGTGGGCGGCACGACCCCGGCCGCGACCCTGATCGCGGCCTTGTGCGGGACGGACGCCTCGGTGGTCACCGGCCGTGGCGGCACCGGGATCGACGACCTGGCGTGGATGCGCAAGTGCGCGGCGGTCCGTGACGCGCTGCGGCGCGCGCGGCCGGTGCTGGGCGACCAGCTGGAGCTGCTCGCCGCGGTCGGCGGGGCGGATCTGGCGGCGATGACGGGCTTCCTGCTGCAGAGCGCCGTGCGCCGGACGCCGGTGATCCTGGACGGTGTGGTGGCGGCGGCCTGCGCGCTCGTGGCGCAGCGGGCGGCGTTCCGGGCGCCGGACTGGTGGCTGGCGGGCCAGGTGAGCGGTGAGCCGGCGCAGGCGAAGGCGCTGGACCGGATGGCGCTCAACCCGCTGCTCGATCACGGCGTCACTGTGGGCGAGGGAACCGGGGCGATGCTCGCTCTGCCCCTCGTCCGGGCCGCCGCCGCGCTGGCGGCGGAGCTGCCCGAGCGTCCGGAGAAGACCGTTCCGGAGGACGCCCCCGACCAGGAGAGCTAGGGGGAGCTAGGAGGGTGTCTTGTGGATCATGCCGGGCTCGCGGCTGATCCGGCCTGACCCACAGGACACTCCCAGACGGATCACGGCGCCGGAAGCGGTCCCTCCCCAGAGGCCCCGCTTCCAGGGGACCCCATCGGGCGGACGACCGCTTCCGGCGCCCCGTCACGGCAAGCGATGCCCCATATGATCGCTTTTCATGGGAGAGGTCCGTTTGTCCGCCGAAGGAACGCCCCGGGGCACCACCCCGCGCTCACGGCGCAGCGCCGCGTTCGCCGTCTGGTACCTGCGCGCCGTCACGTTCATCAACTTCCTGAGCGCCGTCTGGGTCTCGCTCGGCCAGGACCTGCGTCGGCACAACACGGACGACTACTTCACGCCGTACCTGCTGACCGCGGGCTTCGCCTCGGGCGTCTTCACGCTCTTCCTGGCGATCACCACGCGCCGCCGCAAGCGCGCCGCGTGGATCCTCAACATCGTCCTCGGCGGCCTGTTCCTGCTGCTCTTCGCCCTGGCCATGGCCTTCCCCGAGGTCCGGCAACACGCCCAGAACTGGGTCTCGTTCGCCCTGACGGCCGCGTTCGTCCTCGCGCTGGTCCTCGGCCGCAAGGAGTTCTACGCCAAGGGCGACCGCTCCAACCCGCTGCTGGCCACGGTCGTCGCGGTCGGCGGGCTCCTGGTCACCTCGCTCCTCGCCGCGTTCCTGGTCACCGTCACCAACACCTCGACGGGCACCTCGACGTTCCTGGAGCGCTGGCGGTACGGCGTCATGCGGCTGATCACCCTGGCCGCCGACGACTCGCGCTTCGACGGGATCTCCACCCCCGGCTGGGTCGACGTCACCATCAACGTGCTGTCCACGCTGCTGATCATCGCCGTGCTCTACGCCGCGTTCCGCTCGCGCCGGGCCGTCGACCCGCTCACGGACGAGGACGAGGAGAGGCTGCGGCTCATCCTGGAGAAGCAGGGCGAACGCGACTCGCTCGGCTACTTCGCGCTGCGCCGCGAGAAGAGCGTGGTGTGGTCCCCCAGCGAGAAGGCAGCCATCGCCTACCGGGTCGTCGGCGGGGTCTCGCTCGCCTCGGGCGACCCGATCGGCGACCCCGAGGCCTGGCCCGGCGCCATCGAGCCGTGGCTGGCCCAGGCCCGCGAGCACGGCTGGATCCCGGCCGTGATGGGCGCGAGCGAGGAGGCCGGCACCGTCTACGCCCGGCACGGCCTGGACGCCCTGGAACTGGGTGACGAGGCGATCGTGGAGACCGGCGAGTTCACCCTCGACGGCCGGGCCATGCGGACCGTGCGGCAGGCGTACAACCGGGTGAAGCGGGCCGGGTACGAGGTCCGGATCCGGCGCCACGAGGACATCCCCGCCGACGAGATGGACGAGCTGCTCCGCAAGGCCGACGACTGGCGCGACGGGGCGACCGAACGTGGCTTCTCCATGGCGCTCGGCCGGCTCGGCGACCCCCGGGACGGCCGCTGCGTGATGCTGGAGTGCAACGACGAGACCGGTGAGCTGCGGGCGGTGCTCTCCTTCGTGCCCTGGGGCCCCAAGGGCCTCTCGCTGGACCTGATGCGCCGTGACCGGGACGCCGAGAACGGCCTGATGGAGTTCATGGTCATCGAGCTCCTCCAGCGCGCCAAGGAGATCGGGATCACTCAGGTCTCGCTCAACTTCGCCATGTTCCGCTCCGTCTTCGAACGTGGCTCGAAGCTCGGGGCGGGACCCGTGCTGCGGATGTGGCGTTCCCTCCTCGGCTTCTTCTCCCGCTGGTGGCAGATCGAGTCGCTGTACCGCGCCAATGCCAAGTACCGACCGATCTGGGAGCCCCGCTTCATGCTCTTCGAGAAGAGCGCCGACCTGCTGCGCATCGGCCTCGCCGCGGCACGCGCCGAGGGGTTCCTGGAAGCCCCCCGCCTACTGGCGGTCACCCCGGACGGAGTCCGGGGGCGGCTGCACCGCAAGCACCTGGAGGGCAAGCGGTGAGGTCCGGACTCAAGGACTTCGCCCGCCGCGAGTGGGGGCCGCTGTACACCGCCGTACGGTCCGCCCTCGTGGCCCGGCGGTGGAGGGCGATCCCGATCACGCTGGGCGCCGTCTGCCTCACGGCGCTCTTCCAGCTCGTGCAGAACCAGGACTGGGGATACCAGCCGGTCCAGAACATCGGCTCGGTACGGGCCGAGGACCCGCTCTGGCTCGCTCTGCTGCGCACCCCGCTCTCCCTGTTCGTACCGGCGCTCGACCTGCCGGTGTGGGGCGCGCTCGCGCAGGTGCTGCTGGTCTTCGGCATCGCCGAGATATGCCTGGGGCGGTGGCGGACCCTCGCCATCGCGTATCTCGCGACGCTGGCCGGGACGCTGTACGCGCGCGTGGGCATCGCCCTCGGCCCGGACGGCCCGCTGGGGCTGCCCGCCTCCGACGCGCAGGTCGTCGACACCGGCCCGTCGGCGGCCGTGGTCGGCCTCGCCGTGTACGTCTGTCGGCGCTACCGGGCCCGGTGGACCGGCGCGCTCGTGGTCGTCGCCATGGTGGTGGAGGTCCTGGTCAAGACCAACCTCGCGGGCAAGGAGCACCTCGCGGCGATCGCCGCCGTACTGGTGCTCATGGCGGTCGAGTCCTGGCGCGAGCGCCGTCAGCCGCCGCCCTCGGACCCCGAGCCGGGGGTACGGCCCGGCACCCGCTCCTGGAAGCCGCCGATCACGTCCTGAAGCCTGCGCCGCACCTTGTCCCAGCGCCGGTCGTGCCGGTAGGTGCGCAGCCGCGAGCGGGCGCGGGCCTTGGGCCGGCGCCGGTAGAGGTGCCGGGACCACCAGGAGCCGGGGCGGGCGAGGCGGACGGACCCGACGATCGCCACGAAGGGCACCAGGGTCCCGAGCACGGCCAGCCGGAACTTCCCCTTCACCAGGGTGATCAGGACGAAGAGGAAGTTGACGAGCAGCGTGAGGACGAAGGTGGCGCGGTTCTGCTGCTCCTCCGCCGTCAGGTCGTTGACGCCCAGCGGTGAGAAGCCGCCGAGGACCAGCATGACCAAGGCGGCGGTCAGGACGACGACCTCGACGCTCTTGCGCCCCTGGTCGCTCCAGTAGACGTCGTCGAGGTGGAGGATCAGCGCGAACTCGTCCAGCACGAGCCCCGCGCCGACCCCGAAGACCGCCGCGAAGACGCACGCGGTGACGCCCTCCCGCCCGCTGGCGACCGCCCCGAAGCCGCCGATCACGGTGAGGACGACGCCCGGCACGACATGGTGGATGTGCAGTCCGCCGGCGGACTTCACATTGCCGAACGGCCCCTTCCCCGCCCGGATCATCCGCACGATCGCCCGTGTGACCAGGAACGTCACCACGAACGAGAACAGGGCGATGAGCAGCGGGAGCTTTCCCGGCTCGACGAAGTTTCGGTAGAACCAGTGACCCATGCCACCTGCTTCGGATATGCGCCGTATACGCGATATGCGCAACTTACAGGGTGGGGGCCTGGCTTACCCTGCCCGGATGGACGGCCTGCGTTTCGCCTTCGGCACCCTCACCGTGCTCCCCGCCCGCATCACCCGCTGGGACAGGGACGCGGCACGCGTCGGCATGCTCTGGGCCCCGTTCGCGGGCCTCGTCGTCGGGCTGCTCGCGGCCGCGCCCGGCGGGTTGCTTCTGCTGCTCGGCTCCGGCCCGCTGCTCGCCGCGGTCGGCACGGCGGCCGTACCGGCACTGCTGACCCGCGGCCTGCACCTGGACGGGCTGGCGGACACGGCGGACGGGCTCGGCAGCGCGAAGCCGGCCGAGGGCGCGCTGCGCATCATGAAGCAGTCGGACATCGGCCCGTTCGGTGTGATCGCGTTGCTCTTCGTCCTCCTCGCCCAGGTCGCCGCGTTGTACCGGCTGTACGAGGAGGGCTGGGCGTACGGCGCGGTCGGCGCCGTCCTCGCCGCGGCCGTCGCCAGGCTCGCCCTCACCCACGCCTCCCGCGAGGGCATCCCGGCGGCCCGCCCCGAGGGCCTGGGCGCGATGGTCGCCGCCACCGTCCCGGCCCGCGCGGCGTCCCTCGTCACCGCGGCCGTCCTGGTGACGTGCGCCGCGGCCGGGGCGCTGTTCTCCCCCTACGACGCCCTGCGCCATGTCCTCGCGGCGGGCGCGGGCCTCGCCGCCGCCGCGCTGCTGCTGCGCCGCTGCGTGCGGAGGTTCGGCGGGGTGACGGGCGATGTCTTCGGGGCGGTGGAGGAGGTGACGGCCACGGTGGTGCTCGTCGCCCTGACCCTGGGCACGGTCCCGCCCGCCCCCTAGGCGGTGCCCGTCCAGGCGTCCGTCGTCGGCAGGGTGGCGGTGAGGGAGAGGACGGCCGAGACCGGCGCCTCGTCGAGGTGGCGGTGCAGGAGGCGGGTGAACTCCTCCTCGCCGAGCGCGTCGCGCTGTCGGCGAAGGGCCGTGAGGTTGAGCGCGGCATCGCCTGGGCGACGCCCTGTCCGGACGGCGCCGGGCGCTAGCCGGACGGGGCCGGGTCGGGCTCCCGGGCCAGGGCGTGCGGGAGGGTGCCCCAGGGGTGGGGGCCCGTGCCGGGGACAGCACAGTGGACGCGGGTCGTCGGGAGCGCGCCGGGCGGGGCCGCGTACACCAGGTGGCAGTAGTGGTCGGCGAGCGGCAGATCGAGCCCCCGGTAGGAGTCCCAGGGGCCCTCGAAGGTGACCAGCAGGTCGGCGAGTTCGGCGTAGCCCGGGTCGGGATGGGCACCGTGGTTGAGGACCAGGGTGCGCGCACCCGCGGCGCGGGCGGCGACGGATACGCGACGGACGTGGGCGAGGGCCTCGGGCGCGGTCGGTACCTGGTCGAGGAAGGCTCCGTCGGCCCCGTACCAGTCGCGATGGCGCAGCAGCTCGGCGACGACCTCGCCGTGCGGGCGCCGCCCGTAGGCGGTGTCGGCGTAGCCGAGGACCCGGACCCCGGCGGCACGGAGCCGTTCGGCGACGGCGGCGAAACCGGGGTCGGGGGCCGTTCCGGGGCCGTTCGCGGGGTTGAGGACGACGCCGTACAGGAACGGCGCGGCCTCGACCACGGCGTCCCACTCCTCGGGCCGGTCGGCCGGATGCTCGTAGAACGGCACGAGGAAGGAAGAGCTGGAGGGGCTGGAAGAGCTGGAGGGGCTGGAGGGGCTCATGGACCTTCCTCAGAGGCGGTGGGCGGTCGGGCGGACGAGCAGCGCGCACGTCAGGACGGCGAGCACGGCCGCGGCCGCGCCGGAGACGGCCGGGCCCGAACCGGGGGCGAGGGTCTGGGTCGCCGCGGCGGCCACGCACACGGCTGCCGCGCTACGCACCGCGCCGAAGGCCTGGAGGAGCAGGCCGAGCCAGAGCACGACCCCCACGAGCACCAGACCGAGCAGCCGTGCGCCGCCCAGCGCCTCGGCTCCGGGCCACAGCAGGGTGCCGACGGCGGTCAGGGCGAGGAGGACGGCGAGGTAGACACCGAGGCAGTGGACGAGGTTGCCGGCCGCGCCCCGCCGGAAGGCGCGGGCGGTGGTGAGCGTCCGCAGCCGGGCGAGGCTGACGCTGCGGAAGCGGTGGAGCAGCCACTCGGCGGGCCCCATCGAGAGCGTGAGCGCGACCACGGGCCCCGCGCCCGTGACGAGGGCGTCGCCGGTCCCCGCGTACAGCACGAGGAGTCCGCTGCCGAGGCCGAACAGGCCGTACGGGAGGGAGGCGGCGAGCGGGGGTCCCGGGCGGGGCCGCCGCAGAGGTCCCGGGCGCAGCGTCGTCGCCGCGATGGCGGTCGCGGCCGCCAGGGAGAGGGCCGGCAGCCCGGCCCTGACCGGGTCGGGGAGGTCGTACCAGAACGCGGGTACGGCTCCGAGGAGCGGTGACAGCGCGCAGAGCAGGGCGCGTTCGCGGCCGAGGACCAGCAGGACGGTCGCGGCGCCCAGGTAGAGGGCCTGTCCCGCCGCGAACACCACGGTGGGCGACTCGGCGGGTCCGGCGGCCGCGAACGCGACCACGGAGCCGAGGAGGGCGCCCGCCGGGGCGCCGAGGAGCAGGGCCCGGGCGGCGGCCGCGGGGTCGCCCAGACCGAGCCAGGAGTACGCGCGGTGGGAGAGGGCCTGGTTCCAGACCCACCCGGCCACGGCCCCCGCGAGCAGCGGGGTGATGCTCGCCCCGCCCAGGAGCGGGGCGCCCAGGACATAGGCGAGCCCGGGCAGCGCGAAGACGAGACCGCGCAGCAGACAGCCGGCGAGCCCGAGGTGCCACGGCCCGGCGGGCGCGGCCTCGGGCCGGGGGTGGTGGCGCTCCACGCGCGCGTAGATGTCCTCGGCGAGGGCGAAGGAGTCGGCGCGGCCGTAGGTGAGGCGTATGTGGTCGTCCGTCATGCCGTCGGACTCCAGGATCGCGGCTATCTCGTCCGGGTGCACGGCGTGGGCCGCCAACGCGCTCAGACGGTCGGCCAGTTCGCCGACGGGATCGTCGGCGTAGGGCGTGCCGTGCGGGGTCTCGGTCACCCGCTGCCGCGGGACCACGGGCAGGGTGTCGCGCATCGTGCCGTTCTTCAGCCAGAGGGAGCCGCTCATGACAGGGACCCTCCGCCCACGAGTTCCTGGCGCCAGGGGTCGGTGAGGAGCGCCGTCCAGTCCTCCGGCTCCGGCGCGGTGTGGACGGGCCGGCCGGCGAGCTCGCGGTAGATCTGGCGGAAGCCGTCCACGGAGCGGTGCAGGGTGAACCGGTCGACGACCCGCTGCCGGGCCCTGCGCCCCAGTTCGGCACGGCGTGCGCCGTCCCGCAGCAGCTCCGTGACGGCCGCGGCCATCACCGCGGGCTCGCGCGGCGGGACGACGAGTCCGGTGTCGCCGACGGCCTCCCGTACACCGCCGACGTCGGTGGAGACCGTGGCCCGGCCGCAGGACATCGCCTCGATCAGGGAGAACGGGAAGCCCTCGCTGATCGAGGAGAGGATCACCACGCTCCCGGCGGCGTAGGCGCGGGCCACGTCGGAGACCCGCCCCTCGAAGGTGATGCCGTCGGTCACGCCCAGTTCGGCGGCGAGCTTCTCCAGGCGGGTCAGGTAGTCCTCGTTGCCCGCCGGGACCGGCCCGAACAACCGCAGCCGCAGCTCCGGCAGTTCGGCGCGGGTGATGGCGTAAGCCCGGATCAGCGTCTCCAGGTCCTTGATGGGGTCGACGCGGCCGCACCAGCTGAGCGTGGGGACCTCCGGCTCGGGGCCGGCGTCGGGGAACGCGGCCGGGTCGACGCCGTTGTAGACGGTCCGGATGCGGTCCGCGGGGGCGCCGCCGCGCTCCTCCCAGCGCCGGTTGTACTGGTTGCACGGGGTGATCAGGTCGGCCTTGACGTAGCCGAGGGTGTTGAGCTCGCGGTAGAAGCCGAGCATCAGGGCCTTGACCGGCCACCGCTGGGCCTCGGTGCGGTAGCCGAGGTACCGCTCCCGCAGATAGATGCCGTGTTCGGTCAGCAGGAAGGGCACTCCTTCGAAGTGCTGGGCCGTCAGCGCCGGCAGGGTCGCGAGTCCGCTGGAGACCGCGTGCGCGACGCTGTCCTCGGGTATCCGGGCGGCGAGCGGGCGCAGCGCGTGTTCGAGCAGGTCGGTGGCGGTGAGAGCGTCGTGGACGGTGGGCCGGGCGGCTGCCGTCGGCAGATGCGGCATGGCCCAGATCCACATCAGCGAGCGGAGCACGCGCTCGGAGCGCAGGGCGGCGGTGAGGCCGCCGCGCCGGGCCGGTTCCGCGAGGGCGTAGAGGCTCTCGCCGAAGTCGCAGCCCGAGCCGGGGTCGAGGATGGAGAGCAGGAAGCGCTCGTAGGTGTCGATGAAGCGGCGGCGCGCACGGCCCCGCGGGGGCCGCCCCCGCTCCGGGGCGGTGCCCCAGAGCGGGAAGGCGGTGTGCTGGTAGACGTTCGGCGGCAGCTCCCAGGTCACGGGTTCACGGCCGCTGCCGGTGAGGGCGAGGATCTGGAAGTCGACCTCGGGCATGCCCCGGACCAGCTGGTCGCACCAGGTGCTCACTCCCCCGTGGACGTGCGGGTAGGTGCCTTCGGTGAGCATGGTGACGTGACGGCCACTGCTCGGCATGTGCGTTTCCCCCAGAACGTACGGGCAAGTGGTCAGGCGGTCGGGAGCTTGAGCTTGATCGCGGACTGCAGCGCCTCCGGCCCGGTCCAGGCCGAGCGCGCTCCGGCGTAGGGCGTCCCGAACACCGCGGTGCCGAGGAGGAGTTGCTTGCGCGTACCCTCGGGGACGGTGACGGGGGCGACCACCCCGGAGGGCGCCTTCACGGTGACCGTGGCTCCGATGCGGTACGCGGTGACCCGGCCGGCCGCGAGCGCCCGGTCCCAGGCGGTGCGGCGGTTCAGCTCGGTACCGACGTCGCGCTGGCGCGGGTTCACCAGCGGGGTGTTGTCGGCGAACAGGCCCCGGTAGTCGGCCAGGACCCGGTCGAGGACGGGGTAGAGGATGCGGTCTTCGGCGAGGTTGGACTGGTGGACGTAGTGCGGGCGCGGATCGTTCGCCACCACGTGGGAGAGGGCCGTGCGGGCCTCCTGCGGGACGATGTGGGTGGCGTACCCGGTGGCGGTGTCGAGCGGGGCGGGCAGGCAGGTGGAGGCCGGGTCGGACTCACAGATCCCGCTGCCGCCGTCGGCCCGCGAGGTGTAGACCCAGTTGTACTCGTCGGCCATCTCGGCGGCCGTACCGACGTTGTAGTACACGTTCATGGGGTGGCGCGGGACGGTCTTCGCGGCGCCGACGGGGCGCTGCAGGGGTTCGCGGGAGTTGTCGCTCGCGATCCACTTCACGCCGTTGTCGGAGAGCGCGCCTGACAGGTTGGGGTTGTCGACGGGCTGCTGCGGCAAGGTCTTGAGGCCGGAGTGCTCACCGGTGACGAGTTCGGTGCGGTCGACGGAGATGCCCTTGGCGACGGCCCAGTTGTGGTTGTCGCGGATCTGCGCGGAGATGGTGCTCCGGCTCGTCCACCGGGTGGCGCCGGCGGCGGTCTTCGCGCACTGCCAGGGGACGGTGGTGTTGTCCTGCACACAGCCCAGGAAGGGGTGGGTGTAGGTGTGGTTGATCCAGCGGTACTGGGCGCGGTCGGCGATCAGCCGTGCGGCGAGCGGGTCGGTGCCGCCGTTCTCGGTCTTCCACTGCTCGCCCTGGCCGCCGTTGTAGACCATGTCCAGGGTGAAGCCGGCGGACTTCTGCCAGGCGGCGGCGTACGTGGCGTCGGCGGCGGTCATCCGGACCGGGTTCTCGCCCGCCTCGCCGTCGCCTCCGGGGCAGTCGAAGTCGCCGGGGGTGCAGTTCCGCGTGGTGTCCCACCGGGCGTCGGGCGCGAAGACGTCGTCGACGTGGACGGAGAAGTAGTTCCGGTTCTGCCCGAGGTGGACGCCCTGGGTGAGCCACTCGACGATGCCGCGGGCGAGCACCCGGAACTGCCGCTGGTACTGGTTGTAGGCGAAGGTGACGACCAGTTCGCGCCGCCCGTCGTGGGCGTACTCGCCGATCAGGCTGGCCCGCCCGCCGCCGTCGACGGGGATGTCGAGCAGGCTGGTGAAGCCTTCGCGAGGGCGGCCCGCGTAGCCGTAGCTCTCGGAGATCGACGGGTCGTTGTCCTCGAAGGTGACCGGCCCGTCCAGGTAGCGGAAGGGGCCGGTCCTGCCGACGGCGGTGACGGCGGCGGCGGCTCCGTCGAGGGGGCCGGAGAAGCCCCCGTCGCTGGTGTAGTCGAGCCCGACACCGGGGTGGGCCCAGGTGTAGGCGTCGACCTGCGGGATGCCGAAGCTCTTCTCGTACGCCGTGAGCGCCGCCTGCTCGGCTGAGTCCGGTCCGAAGGCGGCCTCGTGGGGCAGGACGACGCCCTGGTACTTGGCGCGGGGGCGCCCCGAGACCGTGTCGCTGAGGAAGGCGGCGTCGATGACCGGGCGGCTGGAATCGGCCAGATCGACCCGGCGGTACGGGACGCCGGTGGAGCGCAGCTCGGCGGTGATCGCCTCCACCGCGCCGCCTCCGTCGTCGACGACGAGGACGGTCAGGTCGATCCGCGGGACCGGCGGCGCGGCGGCACTCGCGCCCGCCGTCGGAACGACGGTGGCGAGGAGCGCGGCCGCGATCAGGGCGGCGGTCCTTGGCGTACGCCCCAGGCCCGAGGCCGAGGCTCGGGGCGTGCGGGATCCGGCAGTGTCCATCGGTGGTGTCCCCCTCGACGGGTCCGCGGATTGCGAAGGACCCGTGGAGATGATGCGGATGATGCAAAGGGGCGACTGCCGCCCTTGCGCGAATGAGGCGAGTGTGGACGAGCTCTCCGACCTCGAGGGGTAAACGTGAAAGAGACACCACGGATGAGTGAATCACCGTCGCCGTGAGCGAACACGTAGAGCGAGCGTAGGCTCGTTCTCGGCGCTCCTCGGGCCGAAATACGATGCGGCGGGCAGGTCGGCCCATCCCTCGACCGCCACAGAACTCAATGGAAGCGAGATTTCACCACCGTGACTGCTCTCACTCTCAGCACAGCCGGAGCCGCGACGCTGCGCGCCGACGCCCTCGTCGTCGGTGTCGCGAAGTCCGGCAAGGGCCTGGTCGTCGCCCCCGGCGCCGAGGCCGTGGACAAGGCGTTCGACGGCAGGCTCGCCGCCGTCCTGGAGACCCTGGGCGCCGCGGGTGCCGAGGGTGAGGCCATCAAGCTGCCCGCCCCCGCCGGTCTGAAGACCCCCGTCGTACTCGCCGTCGGACTGGGCTCCGTCCCCGAGGACGGCGAGGCGTACGGAGCCGAGGCGCTCCGCCGCGCCGCCGGCACCGCCGCCCGCACCCTCAGCGGTGCCAAGAAGGCCGCGTTCGCCCTGCCGGTCACGGCCCCCGAGGACGCCGAGGCGATCGCCGAGGGCGCGCTGCTCGGCGCGTACGCCTACACCGCGTACCAGGAGGCCAAGAACGGCAAGGACGCGAAGAAGCCGCTGGCCGAGGTGGCCCTGCTCGGCGCCAAGCCGCGCGACAAGGCCTTCAAGGCCGCCGCCGAGCGCGCGCAGGCGGTCGCCGAGGAGATCAACCGGGCCCGCGACCTGATCAACATGCCGCCGAACGACCTCTACCCCGAGACGTTCGCCGCCGCCGTCACCGTGGCGGGCAAGGAGCACGGCCTCAAGGTGCAGGTGCTCGACGAGAAGGCGCTCGTCAAGGGCGGATTCGGCGGCATCCTCGGCGTCGGCCAGGGAGCCGTCCGCGGCCCGCGCCTGGTCCGCGTCGCCTACACCCACCCGAAGGCGGAGAAGACCCTCGCCCTGGTCGGCAAGGGCATCACCTACGACTCGGGCGGCATCTCCCTGAAGCCGGCCGGCCACAACGAGACGATGAAGTGCGACATGAGCGGCGCCGCCGCCGTCTTCGCCGCCGTCGTCGCCGCCTCCCGCCTCGGCCTGGCCGTCAACGTGACCGGCTGGCTGGCGCTCGCCGAGAACATGCCGTCGGGCTCGGCCACCCGCCCCGGCGACGTCCTGCGCATGTACAGCGGCAAGACCGTCGAGGTCCTCAACACCGACGCCGAGGGCCGGCTCGTCCTCGCCGACGCCCTCACCAGGGCCTCGGAGGAGAACCCGGACGCGATCGTCGACGTCGCGACCCTGACCGGCGCGATGGTGCTGGCCCTGGGCAACCGCACCTTCGGCATCATGGCCAACGACGACGACTACCGCACCGCGATCCACGAGATCGCCGAGCAGGTCGGCGAGCAGTCCTGGCCGATGCCGCTCCCGGCGGACCTGCGCAAGGGCATGGACTCCCCGACCGCGGACATCGCGAACATGGGTGAGCGGATGGGCGGCGGCCTGGTCGCCGGTCTCTTCCTCCAGGAGTTCGTCGGCGAGGGCATCACCTGGGCCCACCTCGACATCGCGGGCCCGGCCTTCCACGAGGGTGCGCCGTACGGCTACACCCCGAAGGGCGGCACGGGCTCCGCGGTCCGCACGCTGGTGAAGCTGGCCGAGCGCACGGCCGACGGGGAGCTCTGACCGTCCCCTCGGGCCCGTCCCGATCGCCACGGCCCCCGGGAAGACTCCCGGGGGCCGTGGCGTTCCCCTCGCTCGTGAGGACCGCCCGCGCTTTCTTGGAGGGCGGGGCCGTTGCGCTCTCGACGAAATCCGTAGGTTCGTACGCCCGCGTTACCCGTCCGTACGGACGATCGGCCGGTCTCACACACCGGCCCCGCGTCCCGCCTCCCGGCAACAAGTGCGAAGATGGGTTCTCGGCAGGACAGGGCCCCCACCACAGGGCCGACATAAAAGCGGCCGAACACCAGCCGCCGCCCGGTCATCGGAGACCGGCGCCCGGCGCACATGCATGGAGGACGTGACGTGGCGAACGACGCCAGCACCGTTTTCGACCTAGTGATCCTCGGCGGCGGTAGCGGCGGTTACGCCGCGGCGCTGCGCGGAGCGCAGCTGGGCCTGGACGTCGCACTGATCGAGAAGAACAAGCTCGGCGGCACCTGCCTGCACAACGGCTGCATCCCGACGAAGGCCCTGCTCCACGCCGGCGAGGTCGCCGACCAGGCGCGCGAGGCGGAGCAGTTCGGTGTCAAGGCCTCCTTCGAGGGCATCGACATCAAGGCCGTGCACAAGTACAAGGACGACGTGATCTCGGGCCTGTACAAGGGCCTGCAGGGTCTGGTCGCCTCCCGCAAGGTGACGTACATCGAGGGCCACGGCCGACTCTCCTCCCCGACCTCCGTCGACGTCGACGGCCGCCGCGTCGAGGGTCGCCACGTCCTCCTCGCCACCGGTTCCGTACCGAAGTCGCTGCCGGGTCTGGAGATCGACGGCAACCGGATCATCTCCTCGGACCACGCGCTGACCCTGGACCGCGTCCCGGAGTCCGCGATCATCCTCGGCGGCGGTGTCATCGGCGTCGAGTTCGCCTCCGCGTGGAAGTCCTTCGGCACCGAGGTCACGGTCATCGAGGGCCTGAAGCACCTGGTGCCGGTCGAGGACGAGAACAGCTCCAAGCTTCTTGAGCGCGCGTTCCGCAAGCGCGGCATCAAGTTCAACCTCGGCACGTTCTTCCAGTCCGCCGAGTACACCGACAGCGGCGTCAAGGTCACCCTGGCCGACGGCAAGACCTTCGAGGCCGAGGTCCTGCTCGTCGCCATCGGCCGCGGCCCGGTCTCGGCGGGCCTCGGCTACGAGGAGCAGGGTGTCGCTATGGACCGCGGCTACGTCCTCGTCGACGAGTACATGCGCACCAACGTGCCCACGATCTCGGCGGTCGGCGACCTCGTCCCGACCCTGCAGCTGGCCCACGTCGGCTTCGCCGAGGGCATCCTGGTCGCGGAGCGCCTGGCCGGTCTGAAGACCGTTCCGATCGACTACGACGGCGTGCCCCGGGTGACGTACTGCCACCCCGAGGTCGCCTCCGTCGGCATCACCGAGGCCAAGGCCAAGGAGATCTACGGCGCGGACAAGGTCGTCGCCCTGAAGTACAACCTCGCGGGCAACGGCAAGAGCAAGATCCTGAAGACCGCGGGCGAGATCAAGCTCGTCCAGGTCAAGGACGGTGCCGTGGTCGGCGTCCACATGGTCGGTGACCGCATGGGCGAGCAGGTCGGCGAAGCGCAGCTGATCTACAACTGGGAGGCGCTGCCGGCCGAGGTCGCGCAGCTCATCCACGCCCACCCGACGCAGAACGAGGCGCTCGGCGAGGCGCACCTGGCGCTGGCCGGCAAGCCTCTGCACTCCCACGACTGACGCTCACGTCATCACGGGCGCGACGACCACTTACCGCAATTCGTTAGGAGCAACTGAAACCATGTCGGTTTCCGTAACCCTGCCGGCGCTCGGCGAGAGCGTCACCGAGGGCACCGTCACCCGCTGGCTCAAGGCCGAGGGTGAGCGTGTCGAGGCCGACGAGCCGCTGCTCGAGGTCTCGACCGACAAGGTCGACACCGAGATCCCCGCCCCCGCGTCGGGCGTCCTCGCCTCCATCAAGGTCGCCGAGGACGAGACCGTCGAGGTCGGGGCCGAGCTCGCGATCATCGACGACGGCACCGGCGCGCCGGCTGCCGCCCCGGCCCCCGCTGCCGCACCGGCTGCCGCGCCGAAGGCCGCAGCCCTGGAGGTCTCCCCGCTGCGCGGTCAGACCGTCAAGATGACCCGCATGCGCAAGGTCATCGGCGACAACATGATGAAGGCGCTGCACGGCCAGGCCCAGCTGTCCTCGGTCGTCGAGGTCGACATCACCAAGCTGATGAAGCTGCGCGCCCGTGCCAAGGACACGTTCGCCGCCCGCGAGGGCGTCAAGCTGTCCCCGATGCCGTTCTTCGTCAAGGCGGCGGCCCAGGCGCTGAAGGCCCACCCGGTCATCAACGCCCGGATCAACGAGGACGAGGGCACCATCACGTACTTCGACTCGGAGAACATCGGCATCGCCGTGGACTCCGAGAAGGGTCTGATGACCCCGGTCATCAAGGGTGCGGGCGACCTGAACATCGCCGGTATCTCCAAGGCCACGGCCGACCTCGCCGGCAAGGTCCGCGGCAACAAGATCACCCCGGACGAGCTGGCCGGTGCGACGTTCACCATCAGCAACACCGGTTCGCGCGGTGCGCTGTTCGACACGATCATCGTGCCTCCGAACCAGGTCGCCATCCTGGGCATCGGCGCCACGGTCAAGCGTCCGGCCGTCATCGAGACCGCCGAGGGCACGGTCATCGGCATCCGCGACATGACGTACCTGACGCTCTCCTACGACCACCGTCTGGTGGACGGCGCCGACGCGGCCCGTTACCTGACGGCCGTCAAGGCGATCCTGGAGGCCGGCGAGTTCGAGGTCGACCTCGGCCTGTAGGGCGAGGCCGGATGGGCAACGTAACAAGCCTCACCTGCGG
>NZ_JBHUYJ010000102.1:0-28260 GCF_042668715.1 Streptomyces sp. NPDC057271 | reverse complement strand
CAGTTCAACAGAGCACAGCCACAGGCTGCCCGCGTTGCGGACCGGCTGACCGTGTCACCGAGATGATCTCCGGCTACGAAAATCTTGCCAGAGCCGTGAACGTCCCCACCCGCGTACGGATGAAAAGGGACAGTTGTTGATGCGTTGAGACCTGCTGCTCGGCACTCTGCTGCTTGGTCGGTGAGAGGCGGCGGAAGGCGGTCGACGATAGTCCTGGATCCGCATCGATGGTTGGAACTGCGGCGCTTACGGAGTCTGTTGGAGTCCGGGGCGATCAGCCTCTCGGAGGTGGCCCGGGAGACCGGGCTGGACCGGAAGACGGTCCGCAAGTATCTGTCGGCACCAGGTCCGGCGACTCCGCCGCGCCGGTCGCCGAACGGGCGGTCGCGGGCGAGGGTGATCGACGAGTTCGCGCCGCTGGTCGACTCGATGCTGCGGGCGGAGATCCTGATGAAGGCCGCGGTGATCCACGGGCGGCTGACCGCGGAGTACGGCTTCACCGGCAACTACCAGAGGGGCAAGCTCTACGTTCGGGAAGCCCGGCCTCGGATCGCCGAGGAACTCGGCATCACGCCGACGGAACTCGCCGGCATGCACCGCCGCTTCGAGGTCATCCCCGGCGCCTCGACGCCGCCGCCCGCACTGGGGCAGCGGCCTCGACGGGGCGATCTTCCACAGCGACAACGGGGCGCAACTTGGACTCAACCGGTCGTCGCAACACCAGCTTCCTGGAGGGATAGTAGGTGCTCGTTGAGGGCTTCGGCGGGGGTCTTCCAGCCGAGGGTCTTGCGGGGGCGGTTGTTGAGGGTGAAGGCGACGGCCTGGAGCTCGTAGATGCCCCAGCGCGACAGGTCCGTGCCCTCCGGAAAGTACTGCCGCAGCAGACCGTTCGTGTTCTCGTTGGTGCCGCGCTGCCAGGGGCTGTGGGGGGCGGCGAAGTAGACCTGGAGTCCGGCATCGACGCTGAGCTGGGTGTGCTGGGCCAGTTCCGTGCCCCGGCCCCATGACAGTGACCTGCGTAGTTGCTCGGGCAAGGTCGTGATGGTGGCGGTGATCGCGTCTTTCACGGCCTCGGCGCCGCGGCCGGCCAGCGCGGGCGCGTTCTTGGTGCGTGGTTCGGTGCCGAAGCCTCTGACGGCGGGGCTTGTTCCTTCCCTGCCAGGGCGGCACCTGGGGACCCTCGACGACCCGGCCGTCCAGGTCTGAGTCGTCCGGGCGGCACATGCAACGCAAGGCAATCTTCACCGACCAGTGCACCGGCTGCCCCCTGTGCGAGCGGTGCACCACCGCCAAGGCCGGCCAGCGTGCAAACGTCGAACGCGTGTCCTTGCAAGGCAAGCTCAAGCCGCCCCGAGTGTCCCGTCCCAGTCGGCGACAACCTTGGACAGTACGTTCAGAGGGAGGGGACCATTGCACAGCACCACATCGTGGAACGCGCGGATGTCGAACCGCTCGCCAAGCCGCTGCTCGGCTGACGCCCGAATGCGCTGGATCTCCAGCCTGCCCACCATGTAGGACAGAGCCTGCCCGGGGTAGGCAACGTAGCGGTCCACCTCGCCGTCGATCTCATGCATCGACAGGGGCGTGTTCTCCCGCAGGTACGTCACGGCCCTCGCGCGGCTCCACCCCTTGGCATGCAGCCCGGTGTCCACTACCAGACGTGCCGCCCGCATGGAGTCCAGGGCAATCATGCCCAGCCGGGCGACATCGTCGGAATAGAGACCCATTTCGTCTGCCAGCCGTTCGCTGTAGAGGGCCCAGCCTTCTATGAAGGCGTTGATGTCGGCAAGCCTGCGCAGCGGCGGCAGCCCGCTGAGTTCGAGTCCCACGGTGAGCTGGAAATGATGACCGGGTACCGCCTCGTGGAAGGCTGTCGCCTCGGAGAGGAATCGACTCCGCCCCCGGCAGGCGTGTGTGTTCGCGAAGTAGACGCCTGGACGCGACAGGTCGAGCGGAGGCTGGACGTAGTAGGCCTGCGGGGCACCAGATGCCTCGGCCGCGGGTACCGGTTGTACCTGGCAGCTGTGGCCAGGCCGGCGTTCGAACCACAGTGGTGCGGCTGCCTCGGCCCGTTCCACGGCGGACCGGGCGTAGGCGAGCAACTCCTCCTCGTCCTGCCAGCGCATCGCCGGATCCTCGGTCAGTCGCCGGAAGATCTCGGACTGTTCGGTGGTTCCGAAGACTCTTGAACCGAGTTCCGCATACTCTTCGCGCAACTGCGCGGCCATCTCCAGGCCGGTCTGGTGCAGTTCCTCGGGGGTGCGGTCGGTGGTCGTGTGTACCCGGGACAGGGTTACGTACGTCTCGCCCCCGCCGGGTAGCCAGCACAGCCCCGGCCTGCCGTCGGGCCGCCCGTGTCGCGCCAGCTCATCGGTGAGCACGGCACGGTACTCCGCGAACGCGGGCCGCACGATGTCCGCCAGGATGCGCTCGCGATCGGCCGCGAATCCCGCCGGACTCGCCTTGGGCTCAGGACGCAGCAGCGGGTCCGCGTTCGGTTCGGCGAGGTAACGGTCAAGGTGCCTGACAGCTGCGTCCACGAGTCGGCGTACCGGCACCCGGCCCGCGGTGACACCCACGCGGTGCCGTTCGGCGACGGCGGCGAGGTGGCCGGGTATCTGGCGGAGACGGGTCAGGTACGCCTCCGCGCTCGCCGCGTCGTTGAGTGCTGCAGTCGGCATCAGCATCAGGAGACGGGCCGCCGGCCCCACGTAGTTCATGTCGGTGATCGCGTACTCGACCGTGCGGGCACGAATCCGGTCGGCCGTGGATCGGGCCTGCTCGCTGACGACGGCCACGGTGACCGAGTCCTCGGCGGAGAGTTTTGAGTCGCCGAGAACTGTGGCCCGCCCGGCGACGTCGGTGAGCCGTTCGACGAGACTCTCCTCCGCCTCCCGCGATACATCGGCGAGGCGGTCATCGAATCCAGCCACGCCGAGCATGGTCGCTCCGAGCGGGTCGGCCTCCGACTGCAGTGCCAGCAACTCATCGGACAGTGCTGATACCAACTGATTCACAGGGTTCCTTCGGGTCTTCGGGGAGGGA
The DNA here is from genome assembly GCF_042668715.1 of Streptomyces sp. NPDC057271. NCBI lineage: Bacteria > Bacillati > Actinomycetota > Actinomycetes > Kitasatosporales > Streptomycetaceae > Streptomyces > Streptomyces sp. NPDC057271. The sequence goes on along the minus strand of NZ_JBHUYJ010000102.1, from coordinate 25,215 downwards.
CGGGACGGACTCGGGGGGCGAGGTGCGCGGAACGGGCACGGTGGGCGGTTCGGCGATAGTGTTCCTCCGCAGGTGGAGCAACACCGCGACGGCCAGGCCGATCGCGCCCCCGGTGACGTAGACGGCACGGACACCGACGTGGGCCACGATCTGGCCGCTCATCGAGTGGCCGACTCCCAGACCGAGCGTTGCCGCTGACACGACCCAACCGAAGGACTCGGTGAGGGTGCCCCGGAGAGCGACGGACTCGATGGCGGTGAAGTGCGCCATCACCTGAGGCGTGATCAGCATGCCGGAGGGCAGTAGAGCCAGTGCCAGGAGCGGCCAGCTGAACGATGAGGCGGATGAGGGAATGATCGGCAGCACGATCAGCAGAGAGAAGCCGGCCAGTAGGGCAGGCAGGCGCCGGCGCAGCGCTCGCGGCCAGGGCCTTGCGCCGTAGACCAGCCCGAAGACAGCCGAAGCGCAGGACCACATCCCGAGCAGCAGGCCGCCTGCCGCGGGCTCACCCGCGGCGGTCGCGGCGGTCGGGACCGCCACCTCCACACAGCCCATCGCCATGCCCATCCCCATCGAGGCCAGGACCACCGTCCGTGCCCCCGGGCCGGCGAGCGCGCCGAGCAGCCGTCCCTGCGGTGCCGACTGCGGCCCCGGTCGCGTGTTGCGCATGGTGCGGGTCAGTGAGTACCAGAGTCCACCGACGATCATGGATGCACTCCCCGCCACGACACCGGTACCGGGCCAGGCAGCCACCGAGAGGACGCCCGCGAGCGCGGGGCCCGCGACGAAGTACACCTCCGTGGCTATCGACTCATATGAAAGGGCGGCGGCTCGCGCGGGCCCCGCGGGCAGCAGTCGTATCCACATCGCCCGTGAGGTCGATCCGATGACAGGCTGGGTGGCACCCATGCCCAGGGCGAGCAGGACCAGCAGGAAGGTGGTCGCCCGTTCTTCCACCGCGCAGACCATCGTGGCCGTGAGTACCGCGAACATCGCGGTGGTGATCAGCAGCGGCCGAGTGGGCCCCCTACGGTCGATGATTCTCCCCTGGGTGACCACGCCGAAAGCGTTCCCTGCCATGACGCCCGCCGTGACCGTGCCCGCGACGGCGAAGGAGGTGGTCTCGCGCTGCACATAGAACAGCAGGGACAACCCGATCATCGCCATCGGAAACCTGCCGAGCAGAGCAGCAAGCGCCGGACCGCGGGCGCCGGGTGTCATCACGACCACCCGGTAGTCCCCGAACCTCACGCGTTCCGACATGCGCACCACCATCTGGAAGACCGGCACCGGCCTGCCCGGGCCCGGAGGTCTACGTTGCACGTTCCCGCTGGCAAGCGACTCGCAGGCGGCTTCTACTCACGACGACGAGCCGTTCTGTGCCACGGACGCCCCTTCCGAGTGCCGGTGAGCGTCGTGCACCTGGTGGGTGATCTCGGCGGTTACGTCGGGGCTGGACTAGAACTGACAGCCGATGCCGCTGAAGCCGCCTCCTCGTCGGGCGGTGCCGCTTCGGTGTGACCGGTCAGTGTCATACCGGCTGCCTGCCCCAGTCGAGGAAGGCGAGGGCTTTCCCCTCCGCGTTCGTCTGGGTTCTCAGGGGCCGGAAGCGCGTGATTACGTAGTAGTCGAGACACAGGTGGTCGGTGTCGTTGCTTCGGGATCCGACTGCCGAAATCGGCGGGGCTGTAGTCCTGGTCCTGGATAGAGACCCCCTGAACCCTTCGGTGACGCATCCCTGCTCGTGGCCCCGGGTTGCGAGTATCGAGGGGACGCTGCACGTCCGCTGGGAACGGTGTACGCATCATCCACTTCCACTATGGCGACACCCGTGTCCGTGAAACGTCCAAGAGAGCCCGTCGAGCTCCGGACAGGAAGAGTGGCCGCCCGCGCCGGAAGGGGGAGCCGACACGGGCGGTCACTCATCTCTACGGAGACACCGCGCCCATCGGATCACGAACTTGGAGGGTCGCCCTTTGCGGCGGCGACATCCGGCCGGCAGCCCACGTGCGGCACCTGCGTCGAACCGTCCCGTCGACGGGTGCGACAGAGATGACGAGGCAGGACGGCTCCTTGACGAGACATGCGAACCGCTGCAGCACGGCGGTCTCGGCGGGGTCCGTAGCTTCCTGCCCGGACGTTGACGTCAGGCCACCCGGTGGACTGCCAAGGTCACCACGTAGTGTCCTCCGAAGCCGATGAAGTCAAGGGGGTAGCTGATCGAGTCGCCGTTGTCGGGAAGGTCGAGCGCGAGCCCTTCAGAGCTGAACTTGTACGTATAGCTGTTCACCAGGTCGTCGTCCCCGCCGAGCTGCTTGCCTCCGTCTTCCTCCCAGAGCTCCACCTTGATGGTCGTCGGTGAGGTGCCCGCGCGGTTGATGGACCAGGCGTCGTGAGATCCGAACAGGATGTCGTCCCGGTAGCTGTCGGAGTGGACGTACTTCGGGGTGATGGCTCGGTGATACTCGTCGACGAAGAGAGTGTCTCCGGTGTCGAAGCTCCCCGCCGTGGCCGTGAACATGGTGTCGTACGAAAGCGGCGAGGACGGGAGAGTCGTCTTGACGTACATCTCGTCACTGGGGCTGTCGTCATTCGTCTGGGCGACGCAGTGGATCTTCTCAAGCTCGAAGACATACTTCCGGTCGGCGACCGGAACGTTGTCCGCGTGCGCGCCGGAGGGCAGGACGGCGGCGAGCAGTGCGCTGAGTGCTGCTGCTGCGACAGCCCCTCGTCGTATGATTGATCTCTTCTTCCGCTCCATACGGTTGGCCTCTCGGTGAGATAGGTGAGGTCGGGCGAGTGCCATAAGGCTGTGTCGGACTTGGGACCGGTCCGGGGGTTTGCGTTACTCCCACTCCTGGGAGTAACGCAGGTCATACCACTTATCCCGGAATTCCCGTACGCCATCCTTGATGGTGCATCTGGCGAAGAGCAGATCGGGTTGCGGTGAGGGGCTCGTGACGATCTGGGTGCCGCGCCAGCTCACGCGGATGTCGTCGTAGCCGACTTCCATGAGGATCCAGCCGCGCTGAGCGTTGTGATACTTGATGTGTGAGTTCATCAACCACAGCTTGTCGAGGCCGAACATCTGCTTGTCACCGTTGCCCCCGGACGAAATGGACGAGGTGACCAGCTCCAGCCCGACGGCGCTGCCGATATGTTCCAGGACGTTGGCCCAGGCGCTGTGCACGTCCCCGGTGAGCACGATGGGATTGCGTACGTCCATCTGCTTCCACTGCTCGTAGACGCGGATCTTCTCGGCCCGGTACCCGTCCCAGGAGTCGGTATTGGCCACGCTGTCCCAGAAGCCTGATGGCGTGACGTCCCATCGTGCCATCACGACCTGCTGCGCCAGGATGTCCCAGCGGGCTCCCTGGTAGGCCTGTCCGAGCTGCTGGAGCTGCACCGGGCCGAGAAGATAGCGGTTGCTCTTGTCCCGGAGATCACCGTTCTGGTCGGAGCGGAACTGCCGGGTGTCGAGCATGTGAAGCGTCGCCAGGTCACCCCACGCCAGGTGGGCGGTGATGTCGAGGACACTCTTGGTGGGACGTTTCCAGGGGGCGAACGGCAGATGCTCCCAGAAGGCCCGCAGAGCGTTCTGCCGCCGGCTCCACCATCCGATCGACCCGCCGTCAGCCTCCTTGTCAGGGATGCTTGCCGCCCAGTTGTTGTCGACTTCGTGGTCGTCCAGAATGGCGATCAGCGGAGCGGAGGCCCGCACCGCCTGCTCGTCCGGGTCGAGGCGGTACTGACTGTGACGCAGCCGGTACTGAGTCAACGACCGGCACTGGGCCGCGGGGACATGCGTGCGGACGTCGACGTCCGCGGAGTCGGTGTAGACGATGTCGCCGACAACCAGCACAGCGTCCACCTGATGCGTGGCGATGTGCCGGTAGACGTGGAAATAGCCCTGCGCGTAGTGCGCGCAGGACGTGACGGCCAGTTTCAGGTCCGGCGCCGCCTCACCGGCCCGGGGTGCCGTTCGCAGCCGTCCGACGGTGGACTGCCACCCCGCGTACTGGAAGCGGTAGTAGAGCTCGGCATCGGCCGGCAGTCCGGACACGCTGTGGTGCACCGTGTGGCCGTCGGAGTCGATGGCATAGGCCGTCCCCGACGCGACGATGTCGCTCAGGTCGGGGTTCCTCGAAACGACCCAGTCGACCGGTACGTCGCCTCGGGGCATCCCTCCGCGGCCGTCCGGTGCGAGCGGCTCGACGGCGAGCTTCGTCCAGATGACGTTGTCCACCGGGCTGCAGGCCACGCCGAACTGGAAGGGATTCCACGAGAACCCCGGCCGGATGACCGCTGCCGTCGCCGGGTCGCCATTGGCCAGACTTACACCTGCGGCCGCTGCCACCGCCGCGGCACCTCCTGCGGCGGCTTTAAGGACATGTCTTCTCTTCACCAGGCACCCGTCTTCCCGTATCTCTTTCATGAGCCGCGTCCGCTTCCGGCGGAGCGCGCTACAGGTACTACGGGGCAGAGCCGGGGTTCGGTTCTCATTGTGGTCGGCGGTACCGCTCGGACAAGGAGGTTTCTAGCGGCTGCCCAACTCGGTATGCGCTGTGCCGGTCAGACACCACGTACCTTCGTCGTACCAACCCCCGTCCTGCCACCGCTGCAGCCGAACGCGTGCGTCAGCGGCCTCGCTGTTGCGGCAGACAGCGGGGCTTCCGTCGGGGTCGGTGTAATCGAGGGCGAGCGTCCTGTCCGGGGGCAGGGCGACATCGACCCGTATACGGCGTTCCCCGCAGCGCCCCCGCACAGACCATCCGCGCTCACCCAGATGCGCCCGGAACCGACCGAGCCCGGCCCAGCCCAGCGCACTGCGCTCGGCCCGGCGAGGCCACACCCGGCCGTCCTTCACGAGACGCAGAAACACCAGCGGCGGCAATCGGTCGAGTAGAGGGCGCGTGGAGACCGCGGCGACGATCTCCAGCACATCGCCGCCTCCCAGGTCGGCGTGGAGCCAGGCCCACTGGCGCGCGTTGCCGTGCCCGTAGATGCGTGCCGTCGCACCGGGTGCGTCCGCCAGCCGCAGAGCGCCGCCGTCGAAGACCACCGTGCCCGTGAACAAGGAGCGGGCCGAAGGGAGCATTTGGGCGGCCGGCAGCAACGGCCGGCGCCATGACCAGCGGGGGAAGGTGTAGAGCGGTTCGCCCTGAGGGGCTTCCTCCAGGTCCCAGCGGAAATCGCCGGCGGCGCCGCGGAGCCCGTTCGGATCTGCCGCGACCGCACCCAGGCGAAACCCGTAGTCACTGTGCCGCCAGCGCCCCGGACCGAACCTGGCGTGTGAGACGGGACCCGAAGGCGGAAAAACCGCGATCCAGCCGTGTGCGTACGCGGGCTCTCCGTCGGCCGGGGCCGTGAGTTCGTGGTGGATCCAGACGCCAGTGCCGGTCCTCGGATCGGTCAGGGTCGTGTACCAGACCTCCGTACGAGCTGGCTCTCCCTGCCAGCGTGGCGCGAACAGATCAGCATGGCGCTGGGCCGTTCTGGGATCCCGCAAAAGAGAGGACGCTCGCCAGACCCCCGATGCCTTGAAGCCGGCGGGCGGGGAGCCCTCCCGGCTCGATCCTGCCCGCGAGTCGTCTGCTTCCTGCCCGTCCATGCCGCTCCTGTCTTGGGTAGGTGGCGTTCCTCTTCTCTACGGCGCTGGATGGCCGGGCAGTTCTCGGGGCGGCTTCCTCCCCGGCGTATTCGAGCCACCGAAACAGATCCTGTGATCGTTCCCGGGGGCCCCCACTTCGGCGGTACGGCCGGTCGGCCAGGGGGTACTCCGGCCTCCGCCTGGGATGGAAGGCAAATGGAAGCGGCCGAAAAGGGCTTCGGAAGGGCGGGCTGGGACGGTGCGCATGTCGTACCGGTCGTCGACCGTGCCAGGCGAGTCGACGCGTTCGTTTCGGGGTGGGATGTGGAGTCAGGCAATGAGCTTCTCTCCGCTCGCTTCCAGCAACAGGAGGAGCGGGCTGTCGATGAGGTCTTCCGGACCTATGGGGGAGCGATGTTCGTCACCGCCTTCGCTCTGCTCGGCTGCCGCGAGTCCGCCGCCGACGCCGTGCAGAGGGCGTGTACGAAGGCGTGGCAGGCGGCTGGCGAGTTCGACGCCTCGCGCGACATACGCCCCTGGCTCTATGCGATCACCCGTCGTGCCGCGATCGATGTGTACCGGCAGAACCGCCGTCATGCGGAGAGCGTTCCCCTCTCCGCGCTGCACGAGTGCGCAGGCGCCGGGGGGGCGGGGGACCTGGAGGACGCTTGGCAGGCATGGCAGGTCAGACGAGCGCTGGAGCGCTTGGAGAGGGACGAGAGTGCTGTGGTGTGTCTCGCCTATTACGACGGCCTGACCCAGAGGGAGATCAGTATCAGGCTGGGCATACCTCTGGGCACGGTGAAGAGCCGTACCTCCCGTGCACTGCAGCGCCTCAGTGACCTTCTGGCGCACCTCTGAGGTGATCGTCGAACTTTCCGGTCTGCTGGGCCTGGTCGGACTGGGATACGTGGTCCGACGGGCAGGCGTCCTCGGCCCCGGGGCCGACGAGCAGCTGGCGCGTTTCGCCTTCTGGGTCACCACACCCGCGCTGTTGATGGTGACACTCGCCCGTTCCGATCCCTTCACTGCTTTCTCCGCCTCACTGCTCACGATCGCCGCTGGCAGCCTCTTCGTCTCGGCCGCCGTCGCGGTGGTGGCGAAGGCTCGGAGGTGGGACAGCGCGCGCACCCTGACCGGGATGCTGTGTGCGAGCTACGTCAACTCCGGAAACCTGGGGATTCCCGTCGCCGCCGGCCTGCTCGGTGATGCCTCCCTGGTCGTACCGGTCCTGCTGTTCCAGCAGATCCTGCTGGGCCCGGTAGCCTGTGCCTTCCTCGACGCGTCGCAACATTCACGTCGGCCAAGAGCACTCCTTGGCCTCCTCCTCGCGCCGCTGGGCAACCCGATCGTGGCCGGATCGGCCTCCGGAGTCGCTCTGGCGATTTCAGGATGGCGGGTACCTCATGCCGCGCTGGAGCCACTCAGCGCCCTCGGGGGCATGTCCGTGCCGCTCGTTCTCGTTGCCTTCGGGGCTTCGCTGCGCGGGGCAACACCGGGCCGTCACGAAGCGCGCGGGGCGCTGCTGCTCTGTGTCGTCCTCAAGGTGGTCGTGCATCCGGTAGTGACTTGGGGACTGGGCGTGTTCGTATTCCACCTCACAGGGACGGCCCTCCTGGGGGCGGTCGTCCTTTCCGCACTCCCGACGGCGCAGAACGTCTTTGTCTATGCTCTGCGATACGGTGCCGACAGCGAGCTTGCCCGGGATTCGATCCTGTTCTCCACCGTGCTCGCTTGTCCTGCTCTCATCATCGTCTGCCTTCTCCTCCGCTGAGGAGGACGCTTCCCGCCCGCGTACGTTCGGAGTCAGACGCCCAAAAGTGGGGAATGAATGGCGCGTGAGAGGCCTCGTGTGGTCCGCCCTCATGGCACCACGGCGGACATCCGAAAGGAGAAGTCGATGACCCCCAGCGATCCAGCCCCCGTCAGGGCATGGGCGGCCTGGGACTCCCTGCTCCCCAAGGACGACCGGATGGCTGCGGCAGCGGCGATGGGGGACCACGTCCACCGTCTGATCCGACCGCTGCGGGAGTTGGAACTCGGGGACACGCCGCCGGCGCCCGCCTACATCGCCGTCAGTGAGTGACGCCGGGTGGAACCATACGAGGCGTCCCTCGCGGAAGCCGCTGCGTCGATCGCGGCAGGCGAACTCTCACCGCGTGAGCTGACCGAATCCGTGCTCAAGCGGATTCACGAGGTCGACCCCCGGATCTGCGCGTACGTACGGGTGACCGAGGAGACGGCGCGTCTCGCGGCTGCTCAGGCGGAGCAGGAGATTGGCTCTGGAACGTATCGAGGTCCCCTCCACGGCATTCCCATGGCGCTCAAGGACGTGATCGACACGAAGGGCGTGCCCACGGAGTCCGGCTCACAGGTTCGGGCGGGGAGGGTCCCCACCGAGGACAGCGCCGTCGCGGCCAGGCTCAGAGCGGCCGGGGCGGTACTGCTCGGCAAGACCCACACGTATGAGTTCGCCTACGGGCTCGACACCCCACAGACGCGGAACCCCTGGGCGCCCGACCGTATCGTCGGTGGTTCGAGTGGCGGGTCCGCTGCTGCTGTCGCCGTCGGAGCGGCAACGTTCGCGCTGGGAACGGACACCGGAGGCTCGATCAGAGTTCCCTCGGCGCTGACCGGAGTCGTGGGGATGAAACCCACCTACGGCCTGATTTCCCGGTGCGGAACCACTCCGCTGTCATGGTCGCTGGATCACCTGGGCCCGGTCACCCGTACGGTCGAGGACGCGGGCCTCGTGATCAGAGCCCTGGCGGGCCACGATCCGCGAGACACCGCCAGCGTGCGACAGCTCCCACGGGACTGGCCGGGCCGCCCGGCGGGTGGCCTGGGGGAAATCCGCCTCGGTGTGCCGGAGAACTACTACTTCCGGCGCGTGCGGCCCGAGGTCGAGTCCGCGGTCCGGGCGGCTGTGCAGACCTTGGCGGACCTCGGAGTGCGCCTGGTGGACGTCCATATCCCCATGACCGAATACGTACAAGCCGTTCAGTGGGCCATCATGATGCCGGAGGCGTCCTGCTATCACCGGCCGGATCTTCAGAGCAGAGCCCACCTGTACGGCGCCGACGTACGCTTGCTGCTGGAGGCCGGGGAACTGGTTCCCGCCACGGACTACGTGCGGGCCCAACGGGCAAGGACCCTCATGCGCGAGGCGTGGGCTCGGCTCTTCCGCCGCGTCGACGTGATCGCCGCCCCCTCGCTCCCACTGGCCGCGGTCCCTGTCGGCTGCCAGGAGGTGAACTGGGCGGACGGTACATCCGAGAGTGTGACCGATGCCCTCCTCAGATTCTCGGCGCCGGCCAATATCACGGGTGTTCCGTCGATATCGCTGCCTGTCGGGTCCGACCACGACGGTCTCCCCATCGGCATGCAGCTGATGGGGAGACCGCTGAGTGAGGGCACTCTGCTTCAGGTCGCCGAGGCATACGAGGCGGCGCGTGGCCCGTTCGGCACGCCCTCCCTCGTCTCTTGACGCCGGTGTGGTCGGGCTACGCGTCGCCGCTCGCCCGGTTCTTGCGCCACTCCGGGGCCAGAACGGACCAGATCTCGGTGTCGTGCCGTATACCCCGGTAGGGGTAGTTCTGCCGCTGAGTGCCCTCGTAAGTCATGCCGAGGCGCTGGGCGACCTTGATGCTGGCCTGGTTTGTGGAGGAGACGTGCCACTCCACCCGGTTCAGGCCGCGTGTCTCCAGGGCCCAGTCGATGATCGTCGCCGCGGCACGGCTCACCAGGCCGCGGCCGACCGCCGATGGTTCCAGCCAGCAGCCCACCTCGCAGTTGCCGTCGACCACATCCATCGTGCGGAAGAGGACGCCACCGACCAGAGTGCTGCCCAGCCAGATGCCGTAGAGGCGGCCGGTGTCAGCCGCTGCCTTGTCCGCGTACGCCTGGAGAAACGCTCTTGCGGACGCGATGTCCCCGGCCGCGTCGGGCAGGCCGATGTACCGGCCGATGTAGTGTCGACCCCGCTCGATGTGGGCAAGGAACTCCTCCACCTGCCAGGGTTCCAGCGGACGCAGTTCCGCTCCGTCGTCGCCGAGACTTGCTTTGAACACAGTGCTCCTCTGCTGGGAATGGGATCTCTCGCCGCTCAGCGGGTCCGGGATGCCCTCATGGAATACAGGATCGGGAGATGGGTCGCGCTGAACGGGAACCAGTGATGTCCGTCCGGCCCCTTGGGCAAGATCCCCCTGGGGTCGAACTCGGCCTCCAGATGCTCCTCGAGCCGGTCCACCACGAGTCCGGCCCCCGCGGCGGCGGTCACGATCTCTCCCAAGGAATGCGGATACTGCACCACGTCCATCGCCGGCATCGGCAGCGCGGCGTCGGCGTAGGTTCCGGTCACGGTCTCGTACTGAGGGTCGCCGCCACCGTACGGCCAGTCGGCTGTCAGGGGGGTGAGAGTGGCAACGGTCTGGAAGAGGGGGTGCAGGTCGACCACGACCAGTCTGCCGCCGGAGCGGAGCGCCATCGCCGCACCGCACATCCAGGCGTCGAGGTCGCCGATCCAGCACAGCACTCCGTACGTGGCTACCACCACGTCGAACCGGCCGGCCAGGTCCGTCGGTAGTTGCTGGCTGTCGGCTTCGATGAAGCGGGCTTCCAGTCCCGCGCGTACGGCGAGGTCTTGCGCCCGAGAGATCGCCACCGGCGAGAAGTCGACACCCGTCGCCGTGGCCCCCAGACGTACCCAGTTCAAGGTGTCCATTCCGAAGTGGCAATGCAGGTGCAGTAGATCCCGTCCGATCACCTCGCCTACAAGTTCACGCTCGGCTCTGAAAAGCGTCTGGCCCCCTGCCAGAAACGAACCGACGTCGTAGAACCTGTCATTTTCGGTTGTGCCGTGAGAACGAGCGCGAGCGTCCCAAAGTTCGCGATTTGCGCTGAGTTCAGCATCCGTCATGCCTTTTCCATTCAAACGTCTATCGGCGACTTCTCGGTTCAATCAGTAGGCGGGGGCCGCTGATATCCCGCCGTCGATAATGAGTTCCTGCCCGCTGACCCAGGACGCCAGGGAGGTGGTCAGGAACAGGCAGGCATCGGCTACGTCATCCGCGGTTCCCAACCGGTTCAGCGGGCAACGAGAGGTCCAACTGCGAACGCCCTCGGGCCAGACGGAAGAAAGGTCGGGACGGTCGATCAAGCCGGGAGAGATCGCGTTCACGCGGATGCCCAGCGGGCCGAACTCCTGAGCCGCCGTACGGGTGAGCGAGAGGAGGGCTGCTTTGCTCGCGTTGTAGTGCGCCTGGGCGGCTGCCGGATGATGCACCGACAGGGACGTCAGGTTGATGATCGAAGGCCCGGACGGCGACACCCGGTACAGGGAGCCCATCGACGTCCTTGAGGTTCTGGCGCGGCTAGGGTCGTCGCTCTCCCGGGCGTCACGGGACATGATTCGGGCTGCGGCCTGAAGGCAGAGGAAGGCGGATTCGGTATTTGCCTTGAAGACATGGCGCCACTGTTCATGGGACATGGAGAGGAGTGGCTCGGCCGGGTAGATGCCCGCATTGTTGACCAAGACGTCAAGTTCGCCATGATCCGCCACGCGAGCAAACATTCCGTCTACTTCGCCTGGATCGGTCAAGTCTGCTTGAACTGTTTCAGCGCTACCGCCGAGCTCGGTGATGCGCCTGCAAACCGATTCCGCATTCCGGCGGGAGTTCCGGTAATGTACCCACACGTGCGCGTCCGCCTCCGCCAGTCGAACGGCGATGGCCTCACCGATTCCGCCCGACCCGCCGGTGACTAGGGCAGTTGAGCCGTAGAGGCTCATGGAAATTGTCATAGTCAACCTCCACTCCAGCGAATTTAGCTGGATTCGTACGGGCCGGCGAGATCGTCGGCGGGCTGCCAGTCGGCGTGGGAGAATCCTCTGAAAGAATTCCCTTCCCTGATGCAAACCTCGCCCAGTGACCAGCGGTAGAACTTCACATGCGTGTAGTCCGGGAATAGTGCGTAGTACGGAGAGTTGACGGGGCCTTGGAATTGCTGACCGGTCAGTTCTTCGTGATGAAGGCGTCCAAAGGCATCCACGCCGTCGCCGACCACATACCCGACGTGCTCCAGACCCATCCGGTATACGCGCTGATGGAACGGCGGAATCAGCTCGATGAGTGGGACCCGTTGAACTGACGAATCGTGCGGAGCCGTCACGACTGGCTGGTCGACCAACATGAGCTTCGAAATTGGGCGACCGTTCCACACGTTCTCGAGATTTCCGCTGCACAGAGGCTCGAGGGCATCACGCCACACAATGTAGTCACGCCAGGTCCGAGTGCGCAGAGCGACGTGGCTAATTGGGAACTTCCAGACCCGAATTCCTCTTTCGAGGCAGCGTTGTGCCTGTACCGAGCAGAAATGGGGAATCGCTTCCAGTAGCCCCCCAGTGTCCCCGGGGTATACGTCGATTAGATGTTCCACGAGTCTCTACCCATCTGATGTCGTGTTCCTCTTCACGATCATTCACGCGACCCTGCAACCCCGCTGGCATTCTGCTGGCATGTGGAGAGCGCTGTGGCGGGAAACCTGCCAGCCGCCTGTCAGGGAGGTTGCAGCGGGACGATCGAGCATGGGATTCGACCTCGTCATCAAACGGGAGAGTGTTATGACTACCGAATCTTCCGCCCTCGATATGGCCCGTGTGCAGGCTTTCGCAGGGCAGGTACTGACTGATCACGCCGCGGCGGCATCAAGCGTGCTGGTGTACGTAGGGCGCCGCCTGGGGCTTTACCGCGCGCTGGCGGAGCACGCGACGACAACGGAGGAGCTGGCACAGAAGACGTCGACGGCGCCGCGGTACGTGCGTGAGTGGCTGCTGAACCAGGTGGCGAGCGGATATGTGGTGTACGACGCACAGTCGGACACCTACAGTCTTCCTCCGGAGCACGCGGCGGTGCTGGCGCACAGCGGCAGTCCGGCATTTCTCGCGGGTGCGGTGGACCTGGTCGGGGCGGCGTGGGCCGCTGCCGACCGGACCGTGGAGAGCTTCCTGTCAGGGCGGGGCACCGGGTGGGGGGAGCACGACGAGAAGCTGTTCTCGGGATGCCAGGAGCTGTTCCGGCCCGGCTACGACACGTATCTGACCTCGGCGTGGATTCCGGCGATGCCGCACGTGGCCCAGCGGCTCGCGCAGGGCGCGGTGGTCGCGGACGTCGGTTGCGGGCACGGAGCGTCGACGATCGCGATGGCCCGTGCCTACCCCCGTTCGCGGTTCATCGGGTTCGACATCCACCCGGAGTCTGTCGGGACAGCGCGCATCCGGGCGGAGGAAGCCGGCGTCCAGGACCGGGTGCTGTTCGAGGTCGGCGACGCGGTGTCGTTCCCCGCACCCGGCAACGGCGGAGGGTACGACCTCGTCGCCTTCTTCGACTGCTTCCACGATCTGGGCGAGCCGATGGCTGCGGCGGCGCACGCGCGGAGGCAGCTGTCCATAGGAGGATCGCTGATGCTGGTCGAGCCTCAGGCAGGGGAGGGCGTCGCGGCTGCCGTGGGCAATCCAGTAGCGCGGACGTACTCGGCGTACTCGACGCTGGTGTGTGTGCCGAATGCCCTGACGCAGGGAGACGGGGCAGCGCTGGGCGCGCAGGCCGGTGAAGAGGCACTGACCGACGTACTCGTGAAGGCAGGCTTCTCGGCAGTGCGCCGGGTGGCGGAGACGCCGGTGAACATGGTTCTGGAGGCACAGGTCTGATGCATGTGGGGCTGCAGACCTCGGGTCGCGTTGCCACACGCTGCGTCTGTTAGACCGTCGACTCCCTGTGAGGCCACGGGATCGAGCCGCCCGTCACGTGATCCAGTCGTGTGACGGGCGGCCTGGTGCGTGTGAGGAGCCCGCGGCTGTCGCCATTGGTCGGATCAGCCCCGCAATGCCTCGAATGCCTGGTCCACCAGGGCAGGCAGTTCCTCGGCACCCTCGCTGTCCACCCACACAGTGAGCGCGGTGGTCAGCGCGGCCAGTGCGGCGGCGGCGGTCACGCGCATACGCAGTGTGTCGGCTTTCGGCCGGCGCGCGGCGAGGGCTTGGGCTAACAGCTGCTCGGTGGCGTATTGATTCTCCCAGACCCTGGCGCGGAGTGCCGGTGTACTCAAGACGAGCCTGGTGCGCACCAGGAGTGCCTCCTTGTCGCTGACGTACACGCTCTCCAGCGCCTTTGCCAGCGCTCGGTGCAGAGTGGTGAGCGCGTCCTCGTCCGAGGGACGCCGCTCGATGAGCTGGATGATCAACGGATTGTAGTCGTCGGATTCGACGACGGCTTCCTTGGTGGGGAAGTGCCGGAAGAACGTCATATGCGAGACCCCGGCAGCGGCGGCGATCTCTTCGACGGTGGTGTTCTCGTAGCCCTGGCTCAGGAAGAGTTTGAGAGCCTGCTCCTGGATGGTGCGGCGGGTCTGGGCCTTCTTGCGGGCGCGCAGGCCCGTCGGTGGGGTCGAGGGCGGCTTCATGGCCGTGATGCCTCTCGGGGTTGTGGTCATCGGTCACCGGATGTGGCCGATTCCGAGTATGCGCGTCAGTCACCCGTCCAGTGTGGCCGGGGAGGTGCCGGTCCATGCCAGATGGCCGTCGGGCCGTACTAGCAGTGCCTTCCCCTTGCCGGTGGCGAGGGGAGAGGTAGGGGTGGTGGTCAGTACGGCTGTGGCCGCTTCGCCGAGGTGGCGGTGGGTGACGACCGCGAAGTCCGTGCTTGCGTCGAGAGGCAGCAGAGCCCACCGCGATCCGATCTCGGCATGCAGACGCGTTCGGCAGCCGTCTTCGCGGACGCACTCCAGGTCAGGCATCCGGTCGCCGGCACGCGGGCCCGTAACAGGCAGCGCGAGAAGTGACCGTCCGGCCAGGGGCCGCGGCGGTGACTGACCTTCAGTTGGGAGGACTATTCCCAGATCGGCCGCTGGACGGGCGGCCGGTTCATCAGCGGTACGAAGAGGTGGTCGCGCATTGCCCGAGCCGACCGAGTCTGACCGACGATCAGGCGGGTCATGGCGCTGGTGGACTCCAGGACCTTGTGTGCGACGGGCCGGCGCTCGGCCTGGTAGGTGTCCAGCAGCGCGTCGTGGGCGCGGCCGGTGGCGACGAGGGCGAGCTTCCAGGCCAGGTTCTCGGCGTCGCTCAGGCCGGTGCTCAGGCCCTGGCCCCCGAACGGGCTGTGGATGTGGGCGGCGTCCCCGGCCAGCAGGATCCGGCCGCTCCGGTAGGTGGACGCCAGGCGGCGGTGGATGCGGAAAGTGGAAGTCCACATGACCTCCTGCGTCGCCGCTACCGCCAGGCGGGCCTGGTCGCCGCCCAGCGCCTCGACCAGCGTGGTCAGCACGGCGTCGGCATCGAGGTCCCCTCCGGTACCCGCGGGCGCCGGGCCCATTAGGCGCCAGACGTCGGTACCGGGCAGGGGAAGGTGGCAAGCATATCGTCGGCGCGCAGCCATACCGACACCGCGTCCCGGGGGAGTGGCAGATGGGTTCGCACGTCCGCGAGCAGGAAGCGCTCGACGACGGCCACGCCGGGGAAATCGATGCCCGCGGTCTTGCGCACCAGGCTGTGCGCGCCGTCGCACCCCACCAGCCAGCCGGCGTTCACCCGTCCGTCGGTGAGCTGGACGGACCCGCCCTCGGCGTACTGCTCTGCCGCGAGTACTTCCTGCCCCCACTCGACGTCGACTCCCGGCTCGACGAGCCTGTGCCGGAGCCGTGCTTCCACCTCGGCCTGTGACATGAGCAGCCCCGGCCGGGTCACCAGATTGGTGCGGTGGCCGACCTGCAGTCGAGCGACAGGCTCACCGTCGACATGGGTGGTCACTTGCCGGATGGGCACCGACCGCTGCGGCAGGTCGCCGAGAGCGCCGAGCCGGTCCAGAACCTCCGAACCCCGCGGCTGGAGTCCCAGGCCCTGGAGGTCATCGACGGACCCCGTACTTTGTCCACCACTCGGATCGGAATCCCGGCGGCCAGCAATCCGCATGCCAAGGCAAGGCCGGTGGGACCGGCCCCGGCGATTCCAACAGTCGGTACAAGGATGAGGTGCCTCGATCGAGCGTTAGGTGCTATCAGATGTTATTAACTAACGTCTGCGGGCCGCGAAGTAGACGCCTTCATCGCCGACCGTGCAGGTGAACGAATTCTCTTCGATGCCCGAGTCGTGCCTATCGCTGAAATCGGGGTGGAATCGGCCGGAAAGTCCAAGTGCAGAGCGGTAGCGCAGCGTGGATGGCAAGCAATGGGGTTCTCGAATGAGGTGATCGCGGTGACACGTGGGGTCCAGACTCAGGGCATACACCGGGCCGTGGCGCAGGCGCCGCACTCCGAGCAGGTTCGCCCCAGCCGCAAGCCACCCAACTCTGCTGCCGAGCATGCCCTCCCGCATGACGTGACAGCGCCGGGGGTAGCCCGGTGCATCGTGCGAACCCTGCTCGGCGACTGGGGCGTTCCGGCGGATTCGATAGATGACGCGCAGCTGGTTGTATCGGAGATGGTTTCCAACTCGATAGAACACGCCCGGGGACCGGTGCAGCTGCATGTGCGCCGCGCGCGAGCCGAAGGCACGGTGTGCCTGGAGGTCAGTGATGCCGGCCCCGCTGCTTCCGAGGGAACGTGGACATCCTCTTGCGAGGCCGACGAGCACGGCCGCGGTCTGAGCATCGTCGAGGGCCTCGCGGAAGCCTGCGGCTTTTGCGTCACTCCGGACGGCCGGACCACGCACTGGGCCCGGCTCGCCTACCCCGGGCAGGCGGCAACTCTCTAACGGTGTCCACACTCAGGGAGCCTTGTCTAAGGCCGGGTAGTTAACGTTCTTGCAGGTCACACAGGTGAGTTGACCGGCTCGTCTGGACCAGGCTGACCGCCGGCCTGTCCGGGATGTCGGTGGTCTGTCCGTCGGGGAAAGTGCGGTGTGACCTGCGCCGGAGACTCGGCAGTGCACCGGTGCGGGCGTTGTTCGAAGTGCTGGCCGGGCCGCTGGCCCAGCCGACAACCCCAGAGGGGAGTTTCGGACCGTGTCGTTCGAGTCGCCGATGTCCCGGTACAGCGAGCGCCACGCCGACGGCCGCCCCGACATCAGCCGCACCGCTACCCGCCTCGACGTCACCGTCATCGAACCCGTGGATCAGTCACCCGCGCTGCCCACGGCCTCCCGGGACGACCGGTACGCTACCTCTGCCGCGCGGCGCCGACACCGCATCCTGGCCCTGTTTCAGGAAGACCCCACGCGTCTCTGGCAGCCCCGTGAAATTGCCGCCCACTTCGGCGACATCACCCTGGAGGCCATGTACAGGCAACTGAATCGGTGGACCGCCAGCGGCCTCATCCACAAGCTCGGACCCGGCCTCTACACCTCAACACCATGGCGCCCAGTAACTACGGCCGTGGCTTGTGTCCGTGTCCGGTCACTGGGTGACGCGTTGTAAGTGGACGTTAAGTCCGTTTCTGCTAGCAGCCTCGTCCGGGCTGTGTGAGGAAGCCTTGGCGGGTGAGGCGTCCGAGGCGGCTGCGGGTGATGTTGACGGATGCCTCGTCGGTGGGCATGCCGAGGAGTTCGTGCAGCTCACGGGCTCGGAAAACCTGGCCGGGGTGCTGGTTGAAGGCGTTCACGATGGCCTGGTAGGCGGTGTTCGTCTCGGGCGGATCGGGGTCGCCTCCAGCGGGTGCGAGTTCGGCGATGACCTTGGCGGTGGTGGCCAGGTCCGCGAGTCGCGCTTCGGCCTCGGCCAGGGCGGCGGTCAAGTGCTGGATCTGGTCGCGTAGTTCACCGGCCTGGGCGGTGGTCTCGTCGTGCTGGGCCTGGAGGCCGGCCAGGAGCTCGGTGAGGTTCACGCGGCCAGCCCGAGGGTGTCGCGCCAGGCCGAAGACGGTGTGGTGAGGCGGCGGGCCATGTTCGCGATCGAGGCCCAGTAGACGCGTGAGGCGGAGGTGTCGGGCCGGTGGTCGTACTCACGGGCGAGGCGGCGGTGCAGCATCAACGTGCCGTTGACCTGCTCCACGATCCACCGCTTGGGCTGCGGGATGAAGCCTTTGCCCTGGTCAGCGGGGTTGCGGCGGACGATCTCGACGTCGATGTCCAGCAGGGCGCCGTGGATGAGGACCTCGTCCTTGAAGCCCTGGTCCACCAGGGCCTTCTCCAGGCGGTTGCCGCACCGCTCGGCAGCCTGGTCGAGCAGGGCGGTGCCGGCGGCGTTGTCGTGTGCGGAGGCGTCCAGCACGACGACGCCGATGACCAGCCCCATCACATCGACGGCCAGTCCCCGCTTGCGGCCCGACATCCTCTTGTGCGCGTCCAGTCCCGTCGTGGTCTTCGGGACACCCGCCGCGGCGCGGACGGACTGGGTGTCGATGATCACGAGGGACGGGTCCTCTAATCGGCGGGCTCTCTCCCTCACCTGGCAGCGCAGGAGTTCCTGGACGCGCTGGTCGAGGCCGTCCTGGCGCCACAGCGTGAAGTAGTAGAACACCGCCGACCAGGCCGGCAGGTCATGCGGCAGGTAGCGCCACTGGCAGCCCGTCCGGTTCTGGTAGAAAATCGCGTTCACGACTTCCCGCAGGTCGCAGGCTCCGGGATCCCCGGTCGCTGACCGTGCGACCCGGTCCTGCTTCCAGGCCGTGATCATCGGCTGGATCAACGCCCACTGCTCGTCCGATAAGTCGCTGGGGTACGGCTTTCTCTCCATGGCCTGCATCTCAGCATGAACATGCCCAGCGGATGTCCGGCATGGCGATCAGTACCACGATCGAGCGATCACGAACCGAGGAAGATCGGACTTAACGTCCACTCAGTACGCTCGCGTATTCCCCGGCGCCCACATGATCGACGACCTGGACTCATCCGTCTGCGCAATGGTGTGGGACGCTCCGTCGGCGCAAGGGGTAGGTCATGAGCTGCCCCGGGGTTCGTAGAGTCCGATCTTGATTGGTTCAGGCGGACTGCGGGACTCGTTCCTGGCTCCGCCAGAAGATTTCCTAGTCCTTGGCCGACAGCGTGAAGTCGAGTGCGGAGGGGAGGCGTTCTTCGTTGTGCCAGGTGATCCACTGGAAGGACGCCCGCTCGACCTGTTCGACGTCTTCCAGGGGCGCCGCACTTCGGTCAGCTCGGTCTTGAACGCGCCGTTCAGGGCTTCGGCATTGCATTGACGCTCCTATTAGGGCTTGGTCATGTTGGTTGTGGCTGAGCGTTTCCTTATGGCTGGGTGTTGCGTTGGGAGAGTGTGACTCCGGACGAGATTGCTGTTGTGCGTGGCGAGTTGGAGGACTTCGCGGCGGAGGTTTTCGAGCCGTTTGCGAGGAACGACCAGTGTCGGTGGGGGCAGGTCTACCTGAGGGGCCTGCTCACGGACGGGCAGCGCAAGTCGGTCGAGCCGATGGCCGCCCGGCTGGGCGAGGACGGGAACCGTCAGGCCCTGGCCCACTTCATCACCACCAGCCCGTGGGATCCGGCGCATGTGCGGGCCCGGCTGGCCTGGAGGATGGAAGAGGCAATCCGGCCCACCGCGCTGGTCTTCGATGACACCGGGTTCCTCAAGGACGGCACCGCCTCGGCGTGTGTGTCGCGGCAGTACACCGGCACCGCGGGCAAGGTCACCAACTGCCAGGTGGGGGTCTCCCTGCACCTGGCCTCGGACCATGCCTCGGCGGCGGTCGACTGGCGGCTGTTCCTGCCCCAGACCTGGGATCCGGCCTCACCGAAGGCCGATCCGGCCAAGGTCGCCCGCCGCACCGCCTGCGGCATCCCCGACGACATCGGGCATGTGGAGAAGTGGCAGCTCGCACTCGACATGCTCGACGAGACCCGCTCGTGGGGCGTCGAGGTGCCCCTGGCCATCGCGGACGCCGGATACGGAGACGCGGCTGCCTTCCGGCACGGGCTGCAGGCCCGCGGCCTGAACTACGTGGCGGGAATCTCCACCACCCTCTCGGCCCAGCCAGGCCACGCGGTGCCGGTGACCGAGCCGTACTCCGGGACCGGACGCCCGCCGGTGGCGAAGTACCCCGACCAGCCGCAGTCGGTGAAACAGCTGGTCATCGCCGCCGGCCGGAAGGCGGCCAAGCCGGTGCAATGGCGTGAGGGCTCCCGGCCCGGCACCGGCCGCAGCGGCTTCAAACGGATGTACTCCCGGTTCGTGACCCTGCGGATCCGGCCCGCCGGACGCGAGGTCCGCCAGACGGCCGACGGCCCGGAACTGCCCGAGTGCTGGCTCCTGGCCGAATGGCCGGCCGGCCAGGACGAACCTGTTCAGTTCTGGCTCTCCGACCTGCCTGCCGACACCCCGCTGACCACCCTGGTCCGCCTCGCCAAGCTCCGCTGGCGCATCGAACACGACTACCGTGAGATGAAACAGGCCCTGGGCCTGGCCCACTTCGAGGGCCGCACCTTCAACGGCTGGCACCACCATGTCACCCTCGTCTCCGTCGCCCATGCCTTCTGCACCCTGCAACGACTGGCCAGAGCCCCAAAAGGAACGGCGCCGGCCTGAGCCTCTACCACGTCGTCCGCGAGCTACAGACCCTCCTCGCGACATGGACCGGCGCCTGCCCCACCTGCCACCGCGACATACCCACACCAGCCCCGACCTGACCAAGCACTACTATGGACTTGCCGGGAAACAGGTCGTGGCTTCCGGCCGCGGGGATCGTTGGTCTGGTATGGAGAGACCGGGGGGTGCCTCTATGTCGTTCGTCAAGCCCGAGACGGTCATGCGGCTGCTTCTGCGGGCGTTCGTGACTCGTATAAGGTGCCGTCGCGGAGCATGGCGAACAGGACGCTGATGCGGTGGCGGGCGAGGCGGAGGAGGGCTTGTGTGTGGGTTTTTCCGCGGTCGCGGCATTTGTCGTAGTAGGTGCGAGAGGCGGGGTCGTGCAGGGCGGCGAACGCGGAGAGGAACATCGCGCGTTTGAGCTGGCGGTTTCCGCCTCTGGGTGCGTGTTCGCCGTGGATCGAGGTCCCCGCCTGCTTGGTGGCCGGTGCGAGTCCGGCGTAGGAGGCGAGGTGGGCGGCGGTGGGAAAGCCGGTGCCGTCGCCGACGGTGACCAGCAGCACGGCGGCGGTCCTGACCGCGACCCCCGGCATCGAGGTCAGGACCTTGGAAAGAGGGTGGGCCTCCAACAGGGCCTTGATCTGGGCCTCCAGGGCCCGGCGCTGTTCGTGGACGGCCGCGAGCGAGCGGGCCAGGGAAGGGATCACGACGTCGAGCGTGCCGGTCCCGGGGACGATGACGGTCTGCTCATCCAGAGCGTCGAAGACATCATCGATCAGCCGCCCAGCCATGCGTGGAGCCTTCGGCCGGATCACCTCGACGAGCCTGCGGCGGCCGGCCCTGCGCAGGGCGGCCGGGGATCCGTAGCGTTCCAGCAGCCAGGTCACTGCGGGGTGGTCCAGACGCGGACCCAGGACCCGTTCGAGCGACGGATGGAACTGGGTGAGCAGGCCGCGTATCCGGTTGCTGGTGCGGGTGGCCTCGGCGGCGAGGTCCTGGTCGAAGCCGGTCAGGACGGTGAGCTCTGCGGTGATCTCGTCGGTCAGCTCCAGCGAGCGCAGGGTGTGTGGCATGGTGCGGGCGGCGTCCGCGATCACGGCCGCGTCCTTCGCGTCGGTCTTCGCCTCGCCGGGGTAGAGGTCGGCGATCCGCCGCATCGCGAGTCCGGGCAGGTAGGCGACCTGGCAGCCCGCGTCACGGGCGACCGCGAGGGGGAGGGCGCCGATGGAGGCCGGCTGGTCCACGATCACCAGGACGGTGCCGAACTTTGCGGTCAGCTTGTCGAAAACGGCCCGCAGTTTCGGCTCGCTGTTGGGAAGCGGCTTGTCGAAGACCTTCTTCCCGGCCGGGGTCAGCCCGTGGCCGTGATGAGCGGTCTTGCCGACGTCCAGGCCCAGGAACACGCCTACGCCGCCGGTGTCGAACACTGTGCTCTCCACTCCTTCAGTGCGGCTGGCCTTGGCATCGGTGTCGTACTCGCGCATCCACGTTATGCAGACCTGCCGCCCTCGAACGACCGGGCATTGCGCCCGGTCAGGCGGTGGTCGGACCTCTTATCAGCGTCTCCGACGGCACCCCACGGACCCGGTGACACCACCCCCCAGGTCATGCTTTCGACAGGGGGACACAGTCATGCCGGGCCCGGAGGCCAGCGGTCCTCTTGCAGGACCGCGAAGAACATAACGGGGATCGAGGCGGCCCTGGCCGTGAAGTTCCAGGCGTTGTTACCGCACCTGGACGAGCGTCAGCGTCGACTGGCCATAGGGGCGGAAGCGCGGTCATTGGGGCATCGTGGGATCAGGCTCGTCGCCGCTGCGGCCGGGGTAGGGGAGGGCGCGGTCTCGCGTGGGGTGGCTGAACTCGACTCCTGCCAGGCACCGTTGGGGCGAGTCCGTCGTCGTGGCGGAGGTCGGAAGAAGGCGAGCGAGTTTGCCCCGGGGCTGCTGCCCGCGCTGCTGGCGTCGGTCGAGCCTGACGAGCGGGGCGATCCGATGTCGCCGCTGCTGTGGACGACGAAGTCGACTCGAAAGCTGGCGGCGAAGCTGACCCGGCAGGGCCACCGGGTCTCCGTCGACACAGTCGCTGGCCTGCTGCGGGAGGAGGGCTTCAGCCTGCCGGCCATCGCCTGCCGCACAGCGGCCTGCGCGGCCTCCCCGAGCACCTGGTGCACCCCGACCGGCTTGCCCCGCGGCCGCATCACCAGCGCCTCCCGCCCGCCGGCCAGCCACTTCACCCACCAGCCATCGACCGCCTTCAGCGACACCCCGAACACCGCCGCCACGCCCTCAACGGTCCCACCCGCCACCCAGGGCTTGGGCGAGTTCCGGGGTCGGGCGGTTGGTCGGACCGTGACCGGTTGGGGTGCATAGCAGAGCAGGCACGGGCTTCGTGATCATTGGGGTGTCGAAGCTCAACGATCATGAGGTGGCCCGTGCCTGCCGCTGCATCTTCTCTCATCCCGCCGGTGCTGGTGAAGCTGGGTCCGCTGGATGCCAGTCAAGTCGCTGACCTGCGGCCCTTTCTGGAGCGGGTGCCCGACCCGCGGGCGAGGCGGGGCCGCTGGTACTCGCTGACCGCGATCCTCCTCGTCTGTGCCTGCGCGGCCGTCTCCGGAATGAGGAGTGTGGATGAGATCGCCGAGTGGGCGGCACGGGCCTCGGACACCGTGCTGACGGCCCTCGGAGTCCGACGGCATCCGCTCAGGTGGCGTCGTGCCCCCTCGCGGACCACGATCGGCCGCGTGCTCGCGGCCATCGATGGTGACGCCTTGGACCAAGCAGTCGGCGCCTACCTCACCGCCCGGAACACCGCGGGAACAGTCTCGGGGAAACGACAGGTGATCGCCGTCGACGGCAAGTCACTGCGAGGATCGGCCCGCCTGAACGCCAGCCGCAGACACCTGCTCTCCGCCGTCACTCACCACCGGGCCCTGACCCTCGCCCAGGCCGAGGTCGGAACCAAGACGAACGAGACCGCGCACTTCCGGCCCCTGCTCGAACCGCTGGACCTGACCGGCACCGTCGTCACCTTCGACGCCCTGCACTCAGTCAAGGCGAACGTCACCTGGCTGGTCGAGGCGAAGAACGCCCACTACATCGCCATGATCAAGCGGAATCAGCCGACCGCCCACCGGCAGCTCGCCGCCCTGCCCTGGCCGGACATCGCCGTCCAGCACACCGCTTCCTCTGCCGGACACGGCCGCCGGGAGTCCCGCTCGATCAAGACCTGCGGCATCGCCGACGAACTCGGCGGGATCGCCTTCCCCCACGGCCGCCTCGCCCTCCGCGTCCACCGACGCCGCAAACAGACCGGCTGTCGGCGTACTCCTGTGAGTGCTCCACCAAGTACGGAGATACGTGCACCAGCAGGGAGTCTGTGAGCCGGTCACGTCATCCCGCGGGCATGGCGGTGGCAGGGCGATGAACCTCCAGGATGACTGCGGTGCCGGCCACGGTTCGGTCCTCGTGCATGGTGATCTGCTGGCTGGGCCGGAGGTGCGTCCAGTGGGAGGGGGTGAGGGGCACGAGGCGAACCGTGGCTCGTCCGCCGGGCTCCAGCATGGGCATGTTTTCAACCCAGAGCGAGGCGATGCTGACCGCACGTCCACCGGTGGGTGAGAGGTGTCCGATGTCCCACATGGGTCGCAGAACACCGGCGCCGGAGATTGGCGTCTTGCGTCGCGCTTCGGCGGCAGGACGGAGTGTCAGATCCGCCCGGATCACGCCGTTGCGGATCTCGGAGCACCGCCAATGGCACCAGGCCGCGCTCCGCTCAAGCCGGAGCTGCTCGGCCGCTTCGGCGAGCTCCTCCCAAAATGCAAGAGGGAGCGAGCGACCGTCCCCGAGCTCCTCCAGCAGGCCCAGGGCGATCTCCCACTCGTCGTGGACGAGGTAGTCCCAGATGTCTCGCACCGTGATGTCGTTCTCGGTGGCGGTCTCTTCCGGAACCAGCAGGGAAGCTGATTCGAGCAGCTCAGGGACGTCCATGCGCTCATTGTCGACCACATGAACTATTAGGCTGCGCTTGCCTGGTCTCGCTCGATGGCAGCGAGCCGGTTCTTGAGCCGGTAGCTGGGGCCGTTGATGGAGATGACGTCGCAGTGGTGCAGGAGGCGGTCGAGGATGGCGGTGGCCAGGACCTCGTCGCCGAACACCTGTCCCCATTCACTGAAGGTCTTGTTCGAGGTCAGGATGATCGAGCCCTTTTCGTAGCGCTTTGAGATCACCTGGAAGACCAGGTTGGCCTCAGCTCGTTCGAGGGGCTGGTAGCCCACCTCGTCGACCACGAGAACCGCCGGCCGCAGGTAGCTGCCGAGCTTGCTGGTCAGCCTTCCTGCGGCCTCGGCGGTCTTGAGGTTGCGGACCATGTCGTCGAGGCTGGTGAAGTAGATCGAGTACCCGGCCCGGCAGGCCGCGACCGCGAGAGCGACGGCGATATGTGTCTTGCCCACTCCCGGCGGCCCGAGCAGGGCGGCGTTGGCCTTGGCCTCGACGAACGACAACGTGGCGAGGTCCTTGACCTTGCGCGGGTCGAGTTCGGGCTGGAACGAGAAGTCATAGTCGTCCAGGGTCTTGTGGTGGGGCAGCTTCGAGATCCGCAGACCGGTGCGGAAGCGGCGGTCGTCACGGACGGCGAGTTCTTCGGAGAGAACCAGGTCGATGAAGTCGAGGTAGCCCAGTTTGGCCTCGTCAGCCCGCTGGGCGTACTGGGTCAGGGCCTCGGCCAGGTGAGGCAGGCCCAGCTTGCCGGCCGTGTTGCGGATGCGGGTGGAGACCAGCTCGCTCAAGACGATTCCTTCGCGCTCGGCTTGGTGGTGAAGGGGCGGGTGCCGGTCAGCTCGTCATAGACCGACAACGGTCGGCGACCGACCTCGACCTGGGTGACCGCGGCCCGGTTCAGGAGGGCCGCCAGCGGCCCGGCCTGCGAGGCCGGGGCGTCGTGGCGGCGGGGCCGCGGCAGACCTCCGTCACCGGTGGTGACGCGTCGGCTGGCCCCCGTGGGCAGGCCGTCCCAGTGCTTCTCATCCACGATCCGGGCGCCTCGGCCGACCGCTCGCGAATGGACGGCTAGTGCCGCATCAGGCAACGTTCGCCCCGTCGTGACGTGCCGCCCGGTCGCTGTTCCGGGCGGCACCGGACGGGCCGAACGGTCGCATGGCTGGAC